>JACKFQ010000003.1 GCA_020632395.1 Candidatus Nomurabacteria bacterium
GCCATAAAACCTTTTGATTCATCGAAACTTGCAAGATCATAACTCGGTTTCCAATGGTCAACAGTATCGTTTCCATGGAAATAGAAAATTTTGTCCATCTGATTAAATAGAACAATTTAAATATTTAAATCTAATTAATGACATCAATGTCCAAATGATCAATGTTCAAGTGATCAACGCCCAAGTGATCAATGTCCATGTGATATCTACTTATCTGAGAGCCGATGTCATTCTGATAGCTTGTAAAAGATCATGAAAAACAGGTGTTAGTTGATGTTTGTGGATAATAGAGTATGGGATTATTAAGGAGCAAGTCTCTCAAAATCGACTAAATTCCTACCTCTACTCTAGGATCTTTCAATACTACCTGGTCGGGGAATTATCAAAAATATAATAATTGGGATGTATCCTAGTATTTGTATTATAATACAAACATGTTTGGAAAGAAATTGGGAATAGATCTCGGAACAGCAAATTCAGTAGTATACCTCCAAGGGGAGGGTGTTGTTCTTGTCGAACCTACGGTTGTGGCCCTTGATGTAAATGATATGAGTGTAATTGCAGTAGGAAGCGAAGCTAAAGAAATGATAGGAAAGACACCTGATGAGATCATTGTTAAACGACCAATGCGTAACGGTGTGATCGCAGATGCTCGTGTGACAGAAGCCTTATTGAAATACTTCTTCTCTAAGTCACTGGGTGGTGTCTCAAGGCTTTTTAAACCCGATGTGATGATCAGTGTACCTGCAGGTATAACAAGCGTTGAGCGTCGTGCTGTTCTAAAGGCAGCTAACGATGCGGGAGCTAGAAAGACAAAATTAATACCAGAGCCATTACTTGCGGCTATTGGTGCTGGATTACCTATTGAAACATCTTCAGGCAATATGATAGTGAATATGGGGGGAGGTACTTCTGAGATTGCCGTTATTTCATTGCGGGGAGTTGTAGAGTATTCATCTCTGAGAGTTGCGGGTGATGCATTAAATGACGCAATAATCGCTCATCTTCGTAAGAAACACGGTTTGCTGATCGGAGAGCAAACTGCTGAGCAGATCAAGATCAAGATCGGTTCAGCGATCAAGGTTGAAAAACCTAGATCCTATGAGATCAAGGGGCGTGATGCTGCAGGTGGTATGCCAAGATCTCTGATCATTGATTCAAATGAAATCGCTGAGGCGTTGAGAGTCCCATTAAATCAGATCATAGCGGCAATAAAATCTGTCCTAGAGCGTACACCACCGGAGTTGGCAGCAGATATCATAGATAGGGGAATGGTCATGAGTGGAGGAACTGCGTTGCTTTCGAATCTGGACAAGCTATTTACTAGGGCAACAGGTGTTCCTGCTTATGTTGCTGAAGAACCGATGTTTTGTGTGGCGAAGGGGACTGGTGAGGCGTTGGAGCTTTCCTTCCCCGCTAACTTATAGTGCGATAGCGGAGATAGGGTGAATATCGCAGAGTAACATCTATCGGTCATCAATTATCTAATGCAGATCCATATAGTTTGAATGAATGTAGAATGGGCATGATGTCAGGATAGCTCCGAAATAGAATAGCTGGGAAAAAAGGAAACGATGGAACCGCATGACAAGAAAGCAATTAGCAGGGAGTTAGGAAAAGCTGGACGGCAATAAAGTAGGAAGCTAGAAGCAGGTAAACAGGATGGGTAAAGGCAAGAACCGAAACCGCAGGGCAATAAAGTAGGAAGCTGGGAGCAGGTAAACAGGATCGCAACAAAGAAGTAAGCAGGAATATGCCCTCTCAAGACTACGAGTCTTGAATTATATAGAGAATGTCGCGGGTGGAGCCGATATTCTTTTTCCGATAGACCTTATTGATTATTTCTGCTACCGTCATGTTATGGTTGATCCCTTAGATAAGAATATTTACGCTCCATATCAGAGGCTGGTGGATTATGCTATAGATGCATTAAAAGATCTGGGAAGAGATCCAGTACTACTCGATGCTGGTTGTGGCCATAGCACAGCCTTAGAGGAGCAGTATAAGCGATGTGGGAAAGTTATTGGAGTGGATATGGATAGAAAAGCCCTAAATCGCAATGTCCTTATTGATACAAAGGTTTTTGCTGATATGACAAATGTTCCTCTTCCTGATGATTCGGTTGATATTATCGTATCTGCCTGGGTATTGGAACATGTAGAAAAACCCGAGATCTTCATCAAGGAGTGTGATAGGTTACTTAGATCAGGAGGGTATTTCATTTTCATAGCGCCGAATGTTGATGGGTGGTATGCGGTGTTGGCCAGTGAGATACCATATTTTATTCACGAATTTTTCACAAAATTACTCTATAAAAGAGGAGAAGGAGATACATACAAGGCGTACTACAGACTGAACTCGGAAGAAGATATGGATCGTTACCTGGTAGAAGATCATAAATATACAAAGATCAAGTATGTATACAATGATGATCCTCGTTATATCGGGTTTACTATATTTACGAGACCGTTGGCTTGGTTGTGGCAAAAGATCGTTATGATGAAGCGGATGGAAAAATTCCGTCTGCATGTAATAGGTTTGTACAAAAAGCCTAGTTGATGATATTATCTTAGCAATAAAATATAGGCCATAGATTATGACCATATTCACTAAAAAAGGAAAAAAGAACATGAAGTTGGCGGAGCTTACAGAGATCCTTCACGAACTGCGTATTCCAACTTCACTTGTGTTGACGCCAACGAATCTAAATACAGAAATGGAGAAATTCTTGAATTCTGAGGATTACAACCCTCAATTTGAATATCGGATAGTAAATAATAAGAATGACAAGCTCTTTCAGATTCTTGCATCTCTCGAGAGTGTTACAGATGTAGACCCAAGATTATCAGAATTCTATATTCAACTAATTGAATCAAAGAAACTGTCTTCTGATCTAATGCACGCAGTAGGTGATAATGTACGATTTACAAAATTATCCATAAAACGATTTAGGATGCCTACGCCAGTACTTTTCAGAAATGCTTGTCGTGTACTTAGGAGGTATGTGTCAATGTATGATCTGTCAGAACCAAAGAAAGATAGGCGAAAAATGGGCTTTGATGAGGTGGCTGCAGTTATAAATACTGTCCTAGAAGAATTTGAACTCAAGGAGTGGAGTGCTAATAAGTCTATGAACATAGCACAAAATGGAATGAAGGTAGGAGTCAAAAACAAGGAGATCCTGATCGATCCAAACATTGAGACCACTCCCTCCCGCTTACGCAAATCTATCGTTCACGAATTTACACATGTGATCAGATCACATAATGGTCTGAAGACAGGCTATGAGGCTCTTTCTAAGCCTACATATGGTGATTATCTGGAGGTCGAGGAAGGACTAGCTGTATATAATGAGGAGATAATGGGGTTATTGAGCTATTCTGACTTAAGAAAAGGTGCCGTTTCGGCCTGGGGGACATATATCGGTCAAGAGATGTCTTTCAGGGAGCTTCATAATGTATATAGCTCTATCTATACAAAGAAAAATGCATTCCTTCGGGTTCTTCGTGTAAAGAGAGGTTTAGGCGATACTTCAATGCCGGGGATATACTCAAAAGATGTTGCGTATTTTAGAGGTTTTAGGAGGGTAAGGAAGAAATGTGCTGAAGATGCAACATTGTATGCAAAATTGTATGCAGGAAAGATCAATTTCAAACAGGTCAGTTGGGTTGATGATGGATTGATCAGAAAACCTGCTATTGTTCCTAGTAAACAGAGATTTGAGAAGGCCTTTAAGAAAGCCGGTATATAGATCAGAAATGTGTGGTATAGCACCCATGATCTGTATCTAGCCATGGTCTATATCTAGCCCTGGTCTATATCTAGCCATGATCTGTATCTAGCCATGGTCTGTAGAGCCATAGAAATATTGAGTTATGGGGACGGTTTACGGGTTCTTTTCTTCAGAAAAGGAAGAAATTAGGGCATCTGCGATATTTACGGGATCGCCATCTAGGCACTTTGTCTCATATGCATTGAAACCGGGGTGTAGACTGAGTTCCAGAACATATGGTTTACCTTGCTTATAAATAATATCTACCGCCATAAAATCCGCCCGCAAAGCCCGCGCAACCGTTTCTGCAAGTGTTCTTTCTGCGTCGGTTGGATCGTTATGATACAGGTATGTAGAACCTTTTGTGACAGTAAGAAAGCTGTTTGGAGGGGAGATCCGCTTCCATCCTGCAATTACATGGCCTTTAGAGACAAAGATCCTGAGATCTTCCCCAATATCTACGAATTCTTGTGCAATATAGTCATTTTCTTTGATCGAATCCAAAACCTCTTCATGCCAATCCTCCGGTGATCTCACCAGATATATATTCTTTTTTATCTTTTCTTCGCCATCGATAAGCTTTATCGCGTTCTCACCCGAATTGATCTTGAGGATGATAGGGTATTCCAAAGGTCCAATGTTCAGATGGTAATCTCTATTGGCACTGAAATATGTTTTCAGATGAGGAATGTTGTACTGTAGGCAGATGTTTGCCATCCATGTTTTGGTGTATTCTTGCATCATTTTTATTGCATGAGCGTTCTGAACGAGAATTTTCTTTGAGGGATTTTCTTTGTTCCAACGGTCTATTACTGATACGATGAGCTGTTTTAACTCATAGGAATTATCAGTAACGTAATGACCTCCCAAGAGTATATGCGTGTATGAAACGATGTCTTCACCATCTACGGTAATTGTTGTTTTATCATTAGCAAACTCGACCTGAAGGCTGTTATAGTACGCAAATGTGCTTTCATATCCATGTTTATCGATCTCCTCGAGGATGCGTGAAACTCGCTTAGGAAACTTGCCAGTTGTAGCAATTCGTTGAGTTTTATCTAATACTAAAAATCTCATTAACATCTTGGAAGAATTTAACCTTCAAATTATAACAGGGTGGGGGAGCTTGAGGAAATATCCTGATCTAAAAATACAACAGCTTTCTGGGATGGAAAAATTCAAAGTCATCTCAAGTCGTTGTTCAGCACAGATGCTGATTTGAGAGTGGAGTGGGAGTCAGTCGATTTGTGAAACAAAGAAAAACTATCGTGGAACAAAGGGACCTTTTTCGGCATCCATTAGTTATGCAAAAATTGTGACTTTATCGGAATGGATACGGAAAGGTAAGCAGATATGTTGTCTGAACGGTGTATATTGGGCATGTACAATATATTTGAACATGGAACTTCAGAGCAAATTTGACTTGGTCGATAGCTTCATCAAATAGATGAATTCAAACGAAAAATGAGGTAAGGATGTCGGACCCGATCAGCTCATGCCAGGGCGATCTTTTGACTGATCAGACCATCATGGATACGATCTTCGAAAAGCTCAGGGATATCTGTGACTAGAATATCTATCCTGTCAAAACCGGTTCCGTACATTTCTACTGATTCGATGTTGTCATGAACGATCACAATATTATCCAAAGAAGCATTGATCTTTAGTGCCCGCACTGCTACATGATGATCCATTGCATCATTCAACTTATCTCCATTCATGTAAAGACTGTTTCGGTGGTATATACCGGTTCGTGAGTTTGGTTCTACAAGGCCTTTTTCAAGAAGTATTTGATATACATCTTCAACCTGGCCGATCATAACGATCCCTTTACAATACGGTTTATTCTGAATTAGACCCGAAACTATCTTAGAACCTATATCAGGATATTGCTTACCTAGTACCGGAAATGAGTTCAGATACGATTCCGGCATGGTGTTGAATTCTATGAAGCTTCCATTCTCTATAGTAAGAGTTTTTGAAATATCCCTGCAAATTACGTCTATACCAACAACATTGGCGTGGATACTAGATGCGATCGATTCTGCAATAGATCTGATCTGTGGATGAACTTTATCTGTAAAGTCTTCTGTGATGCCACCTTGACTCATACTTGCAACTTTTCGCACATATATGCGTTCTTGGTCGTTTGGTATGTGCTCTAGAGATAATCCTTGTTCCTCTAGGAATTCCTGTAGTGGGACATCAAAATTTATGGGTTTAAGTATGTGTGCAGGATTTTCAATGTTTCTTCTGGGATCCTTGTTGATATCTTCTATAAGGCTTCGTATAGAACTTTTCCCATCTCCTACAATAAATGCGGGAATTCGCTTGGTAGCGATCTCCAGTTTTCCATTCACTACGAGTAGGCGATAATCATCCCCATAAACTTGTTGTTGGATCATGACGTTTGTTTGCCAAATGGCCCTATTCTTTTTTCCTATGATATCTTTTGCATAATTATATGCATGGATCGCATGGTCGATATCGTTGATATTTGTTGTCACTCCACTTCCTTGTGTTAAGCCTGTTGGCTTTATCACAACAGGTTTTGTAAATGTCTCAAAAAGTTCTCGGAGATGTGCTTCGGACTCGATCACGTCCCATGGGGCTATTGGCATTTTTAACTGAGTGACTACAAGATTTGATATCCTCTTATCTCTAGAGGATTTTAATGCAAGTATTGAATCTCCACTGCTACCAGAAGATACCGTCACACCAGAATGTCTTCCCATTCCGACGCGGTAATATCGATTCCATTGTGATGGACTTCCGGTTGTATAGAGGTCGATCTCTCCATCCATAAAAAATTGATTCAGTTCAAGACCCATATCACGAGCAGCGACTAGGATAGGGATCGTGGACATGGAATATACCTGTCCACGGATGATCTTGTTGAGTAGGGAATCTTTCGCCTCATCGTATGTTATCTGTCCGGTCGCATAGCTATTTAATGTTTTTGAGGCTTCTTTCCATAGTTGTGGCAATTTTGTTTGGATCGAAAGTACATTTCCTTCAACGGAATAGTCGTACATGAAGATGTCATGAAATCCTCGGAGAAGATCGATTAGATCTGTCTTTGGTGTTGCATCCATTTCTACGATTACTGTAGTGTAGGGGTTTTTTAGGTTAATTCCTTGTAGGGTTGTGATGTTCATAATCTATCCAGCTAACTTATAGTGCGAACTGAGCGAATGAAAAGAATTGATATAGTAGGTATATTAAATAATTCTAAAGAAACACATACTCACTAGTTCCCTCTCTGCATGATGTGGATCAACAGCGGTATTCTATTGATTCTATACTGTAGATCAACTGTTTCCAAGTCGTTGCTCTATCTGCTCCATGATCGAACCTACTTTGACACGCTGTTGCTCCAGAGTGTCCCGATCCCTAATGGTGACGGAATCATCTTCGAGGGAGTCAAAATCGATTGTGATACACATTGGTGTTCCGATCTCATCTTGCCTGCGGTATCGCTTACCGATACTTCCTGTTTCATCGTACTCCACAACGAACAAGTTTTGTAGTGAGCTTTTGATCTTTTGGGCAATTTCGATCAGTTTTACATCTTTGACCAACGGGAATATAGCTACCTTTACAGGTGCTAGAGAAGGCTTGATCTTCATCACAAGCCTAGTTGAACCATCTTCCAGCGTTTCTTCCGTATAACCCTGATCTAGTACTGCTAGAACCATCCTGTTTAGACCACCAGAGGTTTCCATAATATGAGGGATATATTTTTCGTTCCTTTCTTGGTCGAAATATTCTAGATTCTCTCCTGAAAATTCCTGATGCCTAGAAAGATCCCAATCTCCTCTTTGGTGGATACCTTCAACTTCTGCAAATGCCCCTAAAGTCCTAAAATTGTATTCGATATCTACAGCTGCACTAGCATAGTGGGCTAATTTTTCATGATCCTTGAATCTCAGCGACTCTTTTTCAATACCGAGCTCTTCGATCCACCATCTCATTCGCGCCTCCTTCCAATATTCGTACTTTTCATTCATCAATGAAGGATGTAGGAACAACTGCATCTCTGCTTGTTGGAATTCTCGAGTCCTAAAGATATACTGTCTTGCGACAACCTCATTCCTAAAGGCTTTTCCAACTTGAGCTATACCAAAAGGTAACTTCACTCGCATTGTTTGCAGATAGTTCTTGTAGTTCAGATAGATTCCTTGGCAGGTCTCTCCTCTAAGATAGACAACATTTTCCTCTGTAAGTTCGGAAGTAGGGGATCCCAGATTTGATTTGACGAGTAGATCAAACTTTTTAGCGTCAGTAAGATCAGTTCCACCACACTTTGAACATTTAAGCTTTCCTTCCTCACGGAGTTTTGCTACATGCTCGTTCACCTCATCGATAGGGAGTCTGTCAGCTTCCATTATCCCAAAAGGCTCCAAAAGTTGGTCGGCTTTCATTCTATTTTTACAGGTTCTACAGTCGATCTCAGGTTCAACGAAAGAATCTACATGACCACTTGCTTTCCATACTTTCGGATGTGTAAAAATACCAGAATCAAGGTATTTGATCTCATCATGACTCAACATACTCTTAATCCATGAATTTTTGATATTCTCTCGTAATAATGCCCCATAATGTCCATAATCATAAACAGCTGCAAAGCCGCCATAGATCTCTGATGATTGGAATATGAACCCACGCCTTTTTGCATATGCAGAGAGTGTGTCTAATGTAATTTTCTGTTCCATTTGAATTATATAAAAGATAATTTAACTAAAACTTGCTATAAGAGCTCTCTAGGCTCTATGGCTATTATTACGTTATAAATAGGCATGCAGCCCATAACTAACAAGAACACCTGCGTAGACCGCACCTGCCTAGACCACACTTGCCAAACTAGCATCTAGTAGATCCCCACCAATATCCTCGACCAGGAGAGCGTAGATAGGACCTAGCATTGCTCCAGCAACTATTATTAAAGAATTAGTAAAGAGTAGCACCTTCAGAGCCTTGTTCATCTAGCAGTGAGATCTGAACTTAAATGAAAAAACCGTCCTCTAACAGAAACTGATAGGGACGGTAGTAAACTTCCGCGGTTCCACCCATATTGCAAATCCTATAAGGTATTTGCCACTCATGGTAATATCGATTGTATGCCATACCTAAAGCTCTTTGCAGGGTTTTCACTATCTCCTGCTCACTCGGATAGATCTCAGTAGGTTATTGATTATATTGGTAAACCGACCTGAGAGTCAATTAAAAGGGAAATAATGGTGACCTATAGGAGACTGTGTAATATCATATACAATCGAGGATTCTCATTCCGAGAGCACTTTATTGGTTTTGTAATACTTCTTCCAACTACTCTCAAATAGGAGACTTTCAAACTGGTAGAGATATTCGTCTTCAATAATTATGGCATAGGAAGTGGTGGGTGATATCAGACATACTTTGCCTTCGTAGATATATTTCTCAAAGCTACCAGAATGCTCACTCGATGATCCAGGAATAACAAGAACATTTATGAACTCTTCATCTACCTCATCCTCAATATGTTTGGACCCAGAAAGTTCACCAAAATATATCTGCCTTAATAGTATCCCTCGTACAGCACACTTTTCGAGAAATCGTTCCGACCCTGTCTTTATCGCTGTAGTACGTGATCTTTCACTCCCTCGTGGCCGTCCAGTAGTAGGGTCAGGATCAAGGTATGCTATACCCATCAGCTCCTTTGAACGGTAAACATCATCGTATGCATCTTTTAATCCTTCTTTACCAACAAGAACTCTAATTGGGGGAGATTCTGACTGTTGCCTGGCGTATAGCAATTCTAGCTGGTGTATGGATCTCTCAAGGGTATATGCCGTATCGGAGATCCTATTTCGCTTATATTGCACCTGCTCGAGGAGTAGGTCTGGGTCATGTGCTTTGAATACAGCCGTTTTCACGCCCACATCCTTACTAAGGAGGTCCCAGTCCTCTAAGGTCTGTACAGCATCATAGATGGTGGTTCTAGGTATCTTTGTCCTCTTTGATATTGCAGAGGCGGTTGAAGGGCCATATTGGAGTAGGGAAAGATATATCTCAGCGTGTTCATCTGTCATACCCAACTCTACAAACGATCTTTTCACTAGTTTTGTCGTACTCTGCGACACACTCATAGATAATCTTATTGCGATAGGTTATATCTGTCGACACATTCGACAACACCAATATACAACTATACATCGACGATCAGATCGAATCAAGCGCAAAGATAAGCATCAAGGGATGGATCAGATCTACAAATGTTTCAATACAAATGTTTCAATACGATAGGGATCCGAGAGGTAAGGGGTGTCCACGATAGTAGAATAACAGTCGGAAACTAGGGCTTCCAACGATCTGAAGTAATTGTAAGTGTCCGATCGCTGAGGGATAGGGGAGGTCTATATATTCTCCCTGATATACTGCATTATCGGTGTTGCGACGTCAACGATCTTCCCTTTGTCAGCTTTATAATGTACGCGAAGACCTGGGTTGTAGTTGATCTCGTTGATCACGCATGGGGCCTGTTTTGTCACATCCTCGGCGATCAGATCTACCCCTCCAACTTTCAGTCCAAGTACCTGTGTTGCCTTGATTGCGAGGTCAAGATAATATGGATCGATCTCATCTAGACACTCTTCTGTCGTTCCACCTGTGGATTGGTTTGAATTGAGCCGTACTTCGACTTCTTCACCTCTTTGAGGGATACTATCCAGGGTTAGATTATTTGCCCATAGTCTTTTTTCTACTTCCTTATCTAATCGAATAGGCTTAAGAAGACGGTCTTTTCTTTGTTGATTTGTGCTAATGATAAGCTGTTCTATCGTATTTGATCCATCACCCACAATGTAGGCGGCTCTCCTTCTTACTGCTCCTATCACTTTGTCATCACATACTAATATTCTGTAATTAGTTCCTGTACAAAATTCTTCTGCAAGGACTTTGACGTTTGTACTTGAGAGATTTGTTGCCAGTGCTGTTTGGAATCCGTGTCGTACTTCATGTTCGCTCTTTGGGAGGAGACTAACACCATTACCACCGAGATTTTGAACAGGCTTGAGCACAATATTTCCAAATTCCTTCCAAAAATCTATAGCCTCTTCTTCATTGTTGATCTCTCTCTGCTCTGCTACCGGAATACCTCCGACCTTTAATACCTTGTATGCGAGATTCTTTCTTTTGGAAATGGTTGTGCTTGGGACATTGTTGACAGGTAGGGCGGTGTTCAAGATGAACCAGTGTTTTCCGTTATCTGAGAATCGAGCCATTAATGAGCGTACGATGATCTCGTATTGTATTCCTAATTTATCAGCTGCCTCTACATAATAGGCTAAATGAACATTTCCAGCTTCAGCGAGGTAATCTTTCGTCATTATCGTATTAAAGAAATTAAAATATTTTGAGTGTATAAGAATAATTTAAGGTTATTTTGATCTTTATTCTATACAATCTACCAAACATGAAAACAAAACTAAATATTCACTAAGGTCTATTTTGTGAATGTCTTACTTGCATCGATAAGATAATCAGTTAACTCGCTACGACCGATCAATAGGGGGTAGACCATATCGGTTTGTGTACTTATCACGGCTTCTATTGTTTTGATAACTCCTGCGATCTTGATCTTGATCTCTATCACGGGGCGAACAACGATATGACCCGCTTCTGTGATCTTAGCAAGTCTTTTTATCATCGGATGTTCGATCAGATGTTCCTCGTGTAGATCTATGTATTCTTGTGCTAGGGCGAGGGTTTCGAATCGCTCAGGGATCTCGAATTGGTTGACAGTCTTAAGTGCATCAGAAAACCCTATGCGACTCGCGAGACCTTTATCAATTCGTGATGTGAGTATCCCTGTATCAAGCATACCACTAACGACATCTTTCTTTTCTTTCCTTGTGTTGTAGTAGATAGTTATGCGCTCAACCAGATTTACGACCTGTTTACCTGAAAGTGCTTCGATCCCTTCCTCTACCTCACCACCAAAGAGATTTTTAGCAACTCTTACACCATGCTTAATACTCTTTATCTTCAAGCCTTCTACGCGCTCCAACCGTTCACGCAGTCCTGAATTGTTTGCGGTCTGTATCCCGAGGCCTGGACGAGCATTTAATTCCAATACTAAAGGTCCTTTTTCTTTGTCGATCACGATATCTACACCCAAATAACCCAAGTGACTTGCATGTTGGCATTTGATGGCGATCTCGAGTATCTCATCCCAAAATGGTACTTTGATACCTCTTACAGGCATATTTTGCTTCAGATCCATTGTTTGATCGATACTTTCATAAGTGTCTTCAAACACTGATTTGTTTTTCATATGCATGGCATATGTGCTGATTCCAGAAGCTATGTCTATGCCTGCACAGATCCCACCGGCATGTAGATTTGCCTTCCCATCTGATCTTTTTGTCGGAAGCCTAACCATCGCCATTACTGGTACTTGGTTGTATACGATCAAACGAATATCAGGAACTCCTTTGTATGAATATCGCTTTAACTCAGGGTGTGTTTTTATCCTTTCTTCGATTATTACGACATCATTATTATTTCCCATGGAGAAACGACCTTCTAAGATCTTTTCCATGTGTGCACGGATATCTTCTGGTCCCATGATCTGTCCGTTTGGTCTTATCCATGCAAGCTGATTCTTCTTCTTCCCATAAAAGATTATGATACCACTACCTATTGATCCTCGATTGGGCTTTACTACAAAGCTGTTTGGAAGAGATTCCCAATCTAGGTATTCTAATTGTTTTTTTGTACGAATGACCTTAAATGTTTCTGGTGCATCGATACCAATTTTTGCTAGTACCCTTTTTGTCAACAGCTTATTATCAGCCAATCTCTTAGCTGATAGGGGGTTGTGAGGTCGGATATATATCTGGTTTCTGCGGTTTATAGCCAAAACCTCTTTCTTGTTGTGACTAAGAAGAGCTTTTATCATTCTTGAGGATCTGCTCGAATCTTAATAAGTCTTTGAATCGCATTCCGGTATATTTACCTAATCCTAAATTGACCAGTAATAGTATCAAGAAGATCCATACATTATTTAGGACAAATTGCTGTAATTGGGGTGATCGCAATGCGAGCCAACCTGCTATTCCCACTAATACGGTTTCTCCTAAAGAACGTGCAGAATTCAAGAAATCCTTTTTAACATACTGTTTAATGAAAAAGTCAGAAAGTGTCGCTATCAGGATCACACCTAGTGGAGGTATGGTTGTAGCATCATGATGTTCTGTGGTAAGACTTATCGGAGAGACGTCATTTAAAACTATCACACCAACTACAAGTACAGATATCAAAATGTAATTGATGGTAATTCTGGAAAGATAATGCATCCTGATCTTCTTCAGTAGGCTGTATGTGAGTAATGTTGAGAGTATAACGGCCAATGTCACAAGTAGTCCAAACCTTATACCCGTAAATATATAGGCAAATGAAAGTGTCATTGGCGCATAAATCCCTAGAGTCTTAAAACCTATCAAATATCGTGAAAGATTTACTATTGTTGCTATGATAGGAATAAAAAGTAGCAGGATCAGCATCTGCTCGGTAACACCATGCTGTGTGATCCAGGTTGTGATCTCGGACATCTTTAGGGAGTTTGATAGTTTAGGTGGATGTGAATATTATACCATAACAAAGGGGTTTTATCAATATCACCCTCTGTTTCATACATGTAGTGTACATTGAATTTAATGAAACAAAAATAGACCTATAAGGTTCAGGCTGTATCAGGCTGTATCAGTCAGTATCAGTCAGTATCAGGCAGTATCAGTCAGTATCAGTCAGTATCAGGCAGTATCAGTCAGTATCAGGCAGTATCAGGCAGTATCAGTCAGTATCAGGCGGTATCAGGCAGTATCAGTCAGTATCAGTCAGTATCAGGCGGTATCAGGCGGTATCAGGCAGTATCAGGCAGTATCAGGCGGTATCAGGCGGTATCAGGCGGTATCAGCAGGCTCAGGCTGTATCAAGCAGGCTCAGCCTGTACAGAACATGATGAGCCGTTATAAGTAGAATACATGATGAACTTTCGATCGCGAATGACCTCAATGTCATCGATCTCTGAGGTGGAGAACCGTTACCAACAAAAAGACAATAAAAAAGGGGTGCTTGCGCACCCCTTTATCGATTCAATAAAAATTGGGTGTTATGCCAATTCTACTGTTGCACCAGCTTCCTCCATTGAAGCTTTTAGTGCTTCTGCCTCATCCTTAGGAAGAGCCTCTTTTACTGTCTGAGGAGCACCTTCGACCATTGTCTTTGCTTCCATCAAACCAAGACCTGTAGCTTCCTTGACAACCTTGATGACACCGATCTTGTTAGATCCTGCGTCTTTGAGGATCACATCAAAAGATGATTTTTCCTCTGCTGCTTCTGCAGGAGCGGCGGAGGCTGCTACTGCTACGGGAGCTGCGGCACTTACTCCAAATTTCTCCTCCATTACTTTCACGAGGTCTGCAAGCTCGAGAACGGTCATTTTCTCAACCATTTCAAGCACGTTCTGTGCATCTCCTGAAAGTTCGGGGAGTGTTTTTGCTTCTTCTGCCATATCTATATATTCACACTAAATTAAATACTTGTTTGTTTTCATGATCCTCGTGGTGGGTGTGGATATGTTTGAATTCACACATACCACGTGGTTCAATGACTAATTAGATGACTACTTCTCTGAGACCTGCTTTAAAACTTGAACAAAACCTCGTGCATTTCCGGTAACCGCATTCGCAAATCCTGTCAAAGGTGAATTCATCGAACCAAGTAGCTTGGCTAAGAGAACCTCCCTTGCGGGGATCTCTGCAAGTTCCATTACTTTCTGATCATTCAGGTACTGTCCCTTCAGCAAACCGTGTTTAGCAGGAAGTGCCTCGGTTTCCTTCTGTACTTCTTTGATGAGTTTCGCTGGGGCTGTTGGATCATCGGCATAAGGGATGATTGCGGTCTGTTCTGCGAAATCCAAAGTTTCAGTAGGTTGGTTTGTCTCACGAAGTGCGATCTGGAAAAGCTTATTGCTTACAACTATCACATTCGAACCAATATCTTTCAACTTCTTTTTAAGATTGGTTATGGATTCGTTATTTACACCTTTGACATCTACAGCAAGATATCCGCTATTGTTATTAAGCGTATCCTTATACATCTCGAGTAGCATTTCTTTCTGCTCTCTGCTTTTAGCCATAATATATGGTTGTTAATTTATTGAATGATTTGTAGGTTCTATGAAAACCATCAGATCTCACACGGATTTATGTCTTCTATCTCAACGAGATTGGTAAGTCCACCATGTTTCTTCGATCTGAATGGATGATACATTATCTTTGGGATTCTTGCAAATCGTTTGATACTTAGAACATTTGAACCACCGATTGGTATAGAAAATCATGTTCAGAATTGATATACTACAAGTCTATATATCAGGTATACATACTTATATTGTTTTGCGAATTGAAAGAGTGAATTATTGTGATACAATTGGGGATTTAAGTACTGGTTGCGAGAGTCAACCACCGATGCAGATCGGTGCGCTTGATAACCCTGCTTACCTCGATATGTATTGGAGGGATAGGGATACATTCTCGCCAATTCTTGCACGATTGTACGTTCGAATCTGCTATGGAGAAGATATTACAGATCAAGATCTTGATCATCTAACATATAATGAATGTGTTCATCTACTCATAGACCATATGCAAGAGCATATCGATGATGAATATCCACCACAGTCGTTAGAAATGCTTTGGAGATTAATTGATCTTGACGAGACATTCTCATCACCGAGTTATGTGGCTACTAGAATACAGTCTAATTCACCTGATGGACTGGTTGCGTTAAGGTGGGCATTGGGGTTCTTTGTGTATGAAGAAATCTCTAGGAAGAATCAAAGCGATTTTATCAACACAAGAGTCGGTCAATCAATTCAAATATCATATGCACTTTTTCATTGGATAGTATGGGAATTAACTAAAGAAAGGTTATTGTATCTCAATAAAGTGTCTGCCAGAAGAGCATTGTATAATCCCTATAGCCGAATTTCACCGACCCATAAAACTGGCTTTTCGGATACTGATCTGTCTCATATCATCTAGATCCATTACATCTCGAAATCCAGTAGTGGGAGTCTTTGTCCCAGAATAGTGAAAATAGCCTCATATCCAGTACACTTCGTTGTGTTATCATGCGCGATCATTAGATCCTGATCGTATGAAAAGCATCAGATACCGAGCGGTTATGATCGGTATTCTCTGGAGAATAGCTCCTGGAATTTTCAAGATTGCGGAATAGATATACCTACTTCTCAAAAACTAAAGCTACTTCTACACTGGGTCCCATAGTTGGGGAGAGATGAACCTTTTGTAGGATTTGCTCAGGTTTTTTACCAAGAATATCAGCAGCTGCATTCACACAAGCCCAGACATTTTCGATGAGTTCTTTTTCTGTTTGTGATACCTTTCCAGCTTTGAAATTCATATTACCCAGAGCATCAGCTTTAAATGTCATTTTTCCTTGTTTATACTCTTTGATCGCTGTCTCAAGATCATCTGTGACAGTACCAGTCTTGGGATTTGGCATCAAACCTCTAGGACCGAGCTCTTTTCCTAGAGCTGCGATCTGCGGCATCACGTCAGGTGAGGCGATCGCTACATCAAATTCGATCTTTCCAGCCTTTACATCAGTCATTAATTTCTCTAGGTCAGACATATCTGCACCAGCTTTCTTTGCTTCAGCCTCTCTCTCTTTTGAGGTAAATACAGCAACTTTTACTTCTGCATTGCCTGTAGAGTGGGGTAGTGAAACGGATCCCTTCAGTGATTTTGGATCCTTGTCCTTAGGAAGTTTAATTGTCAGATTAAGATCTACTGTACCATCAAACTTAGAGTATGATAGTTTCTTAACTGATGTTAAAGCTTCTTCTAATGAAAGTACCTGTGTAGGTTGAAGCTTTTTGACATTCTTATATTTTTTGCCTCGTCTTGCCATTTCTTTCTGTAATTAAAGATATTATTCGTAAGCTTCGACCTCGATACCCATCTGTTTCGCTGTACCAGCGATCGTATTGTATGCCTGTTTCTCATCGGTCGTATTGAGATCAGGCATTTTTATTTCAACGATCTTTAAGATCTGTGCTTTAGACAGTTTTCCGACTTTTTTAATGTTTGGTATAGGTGACCCTTTTTTGATCTTGAGTTCTCTCCTGATCAATTCACTGGTTGGAGGGGTTTTGAATTCCAAGGTAAATGACCTGTCCTCAAAGATCGTAATGATCACCGGAGTCAGGATACCCTGTCCTTCAGCTGTTTTCTCGTTGAATTTCTGGACAAAGTCATTTGTATTTATACCGGTAGGCGAGAGTGCAGGTCCGATAGGAGGAGCAAGACTTGCCTGTCCAGCAGGAATAACTAACTTCATTTTCTGTTTAACTATTTTTTTCTCTGCCATTTTGATCCTAATTCAATAAATAAATACTATCTATACTATTGAGGGTAGAGGCCCCTCACTCTGAAACATGAATTTTATAGTTTGCTTACCTGTGAGAAATCTAATTCTACTGGGGCTTCTCTGCCTAAGAAAGATATCATCACTTTGACCTTTCCTTTAGCATCGTCTATCTCTTCAACGCTTCCGATAAAGTCTGCAAAGGCACCTTCGATGATCTTTACTGCTTCCCCAACGCTAAATGAGGCTTGGTAAGCTGGTTGCTCAACCTCCATGAATTTCATGATAGCTTGAACTTCTCTCTCAGGAAGGGGTCTTGGGTACTTATCTGTTTTCACAAATCCTTTTATCCCTTCAGTTCCTGTGATTATTGTCCATGTATTCTCATTTAGAACCATTTTTACCAATACATACCCAGGAAAGATCTTTTCTTCCTTGATCGATTGCTTTCCACCCTTGACCACTATCTTTTTTTGAACTGGGATCAATATCCCATTGATCATTTCCTGCTGTTCGGTTGCCTCAACTCTCTGAAGAAGCGAATTATGTACACTATTTTCATATCCAGGTCTTACCTGAAGTACATACCATTTCGAATCAGGATGCGCTTTTATCTTTTTCTTGGCTTTCTTCTCGCCTGACAAAATGCCAACTGTGGCCTTCTTTTTCGTCTTAGTCGCTTTCCCAACCTCACTTTTTATCTGTTCATCTGCTGAAGCATTTACCTTTTTTTTCTTGTCATCTGCCATTTAGTGAATTATCCAATATTATAGATTTAATAAAACATCCCTTAGCTCTAGGAAAAACACATCCAAACCGAGCATCATGAGTGCGAGTATAGCACAAACAACAATCGTGAATGTAAGCAATGTTATCAATTCACTTCTTGTTGGCCAGGTGACTGCCCTGATCTCCTGAATTATTCCTGGGAAGGGATTTCTCATATCGGCATTATACATTAATTTCAATGGGAATTAACGGTGGATTATACTATCAGAATGAGCAGTTGTCCAAACCCCTGAAAAACTCCAATTAATAACATGAAATTAATCTACAACACGCGATTTATCTCTACTCAAAACTTTCACCACCATCCAGCATCTAACTTCATACTCTCGCAGGCGATCTCTTGTATCTACCATATCCACATGTCTAGGCCATCGTAACATGTATGATAGGGGATATTGTGAATAACCGCTCTCCCCACTCCTCACTATAAGTTAGCGGGATGGCAGGCCCACCAGGACTCGAACCTGGAACTACGGTTTTGGAGACCGTTGTTTTACCATTGAAACTATGGGCCCACATTATCTAGGTAAACTAGGTGCTTAGACACACGCCAAATATTTAAAAAAGACCCTCAACCTAATGTGAAAAGAACATGATACAGAGTGATTATAATACAACTTGCGTGAATTTACAGCCCAGTGAGTCATTTCTTTTCAATATACTCTATTAGACGCGATATCTTGATCTTCAGGGGAAGATGCGAAAGCTCTTGAATAGTATCGTCGATGTATTTCCTTCTAACCAACTGTGTTTGGATCAAACGTTCTCTTAGTTGTGTAAGGATCGGTGAGACCACAAATAATATGATCATAGAAGTTAAAAAGCTAGATGAAAGAATTCTTACAATGAAGATTAACGACAAGGGATGTAACAACAGAAGCAGAACCCCTGGACGGATACCTAACGATTCGGTTACCTTACTCTGTAAATTATCCAACTGCTTCAAACGAGAGTATACCTCCTTATCATAAGGTTTCTTGGGGTAATTCATAATATGCTCGGATAATTGGGATCGATCGAATACTTGCGGAAGCTTACGTATAAAATCTTCCGAAACTACAAAATACGGACCACTGTAAGGATAGGAGGAAATTTTTTCCAGTATAAGCCCACCAATATTTCTGTCAAATGAATATGCAGAAAGTACAAATGTGTTTCTGTACTTCTTTAACTCTACGGCAAAAAGATCTTCTTTCCTTATCTCATAAAGCTTTACGAAGAATACACAATACGCAAGTGACTCTTTAGTTAAGTATATTCCAGTCAGGCCAATTATTTTTCCAAATATTGTTAATGCAGATGTAATTGTAATGAAGATGAGTATCTCAACAATCGCGTTATCACCACCGGAAAATAAGTAAATATTCAAAGCCAATATCATAGGTATACCAATGATACCTGTTGATAAAACTGTGGTATTAAAACTTGATCGTTCTCTTGTATAAGCTAAAGGGGGATGCAAAAGTAAGTAAAAGATCGAGAGAGGATTGATGTAATTGAGTGCAGAGAAAAATTTCAGCATTTATACAAATTTGAGCTTATTCCTTCAGTTTATCGGAATAAGGGACAATGGACAATGCGCAGTATACCCACAAAGGCGATTGGTATAAGGACATAAGGCAGAAAAAGATGGATGCATTAAATATGGGTGTACTAATGGTAGGTAAGGCTATGAGAGGAGGTGAGCGAGTAGGGGGGAGCAGTGCGAAACTTCTGATAAATATCACTAAATAATGATGCACCATCTGTTCGAAACTTTTTCATGGGCTATCGCCTGCTCATGCATTTATCGGTGGTCATGACTCATCGTTGCATGATCACTTCATATAACCCTGCCTATAACACAAAACCCTGCTGAGCAGGGCTTTGAACATTTAACAAAATTTGTGAAGATCAGCCCAATTTCGTCTCAACGTGCTTAGTGTGCTTCTTAAGGTCTGGACTATATTTCATCACCTCAAGTTTGCCTGTAACATTTGCAGGTTTGAATAGGGTATAGTTGACCTTTCCAGTTTCGGAGCATTTAAGTCCGATCACTGTTCGCTTATTTTTCTTTGCCATGACGGTACTTGTTGCAATTTATCAGATACGCTGGTGATTATATACGAAAACGGGTAGGTGGGCAAATCCCTTTATGATCTAGAATTAGAAACGTGTGTGTTAGTGTGATTGATATTAGATAAGTATTTCTCATGAATGATTGGGTTTTCTATTGATAATTGCTGATAGAATTCGATTCCAAAAGAGTCTCAACTAACGACTAAGTCTATATGTGCGATGTGAACACACTATAAGTTAGCGGGATGGAGCTGGATCTGAGAGTCGAACTCAGGACCTTTCCCTTACCATGGGAATGCTCTACCAACTGAGCTAATCCAGCATACTGAGTCTAATAAACGAATCTGAATTTCTAATATCAACAGCTCTTTTCATATGAGCATTGAGAGTAGCCTGTCAGAACAGGTGGTCTCTGGTGAGCGAATAGACCTAATCAGAACATTATTGCACAGTAATGAGAGGAGTTTAAACTATAAATTAAGAATATTCAACAGCACAAAACCTTCACGCAACTATATTTGAATGATTTAGTAATATAGATATTCTCTCAAGAGAAATGTTTAAGACAGAATGATCAAATCATAACGGAACATTAGAATATCTGCCAGATCCAGATGGTGACATGATATGAACAAAATGTGTGGGAAAGGGTGACAAGAGAAATAGTGATCAAGAATTCTCGAAAATAGAATTTCAAAGTTTATATCACAACTCGAGTAGAGTAGGGGTTATACAGATTGCGCTTTCTTGAGCTCTTTGTCTAACCTGTGATAAGTCGTCATGAGATCTTCTCTTGTGTTGGTGCTATGTTTAGGTCTCTTCGAATTTGATAATTCATTTGAATATTCCGAGATCAAAATCATATCAGACAAGGTTTTCTCATATCTCTTGTATAGTTTTGCCACATACTCAGCGGTAAAGTCATTTTCTACCGATCTGATGGCATTTTTCACAGATTTTGTGTAGAAGTGTTCAATCACGTCATCGCACATTTCATGTATAGTGCCGAACATCCTGGTGTTTTCTGGATCTGATAGTATCGCTTCTTGCTTTACATTGATCGTGTACAGGAGGACTTTTTCAGCCCCTTCGAGGAAGCTCGCTAAGTCACAGAACGCTACGATCCTTTCAGCAGCAGCTTTTGGAGCATACTTACGTTGCTTCCATTTCGGTAATATCGGATCATCCTGACCAAACGCAGTTGCTAGTATCATTTTGGAAACTATCTCGATCTGGAATTGCTCAAGCATATTCTTGGTAAGACCCTCAAATATTTGAACTGATTTCTCTTCTGTACTTAGTAAATTCTCGTAGAGGTTAAGATCGATCGATGAGGATCTCGGAGATACGTTGTTTGAAGTATGTTTTGCTAGCGCATTTTTGATTTCGATCTCCTGGGCAAATCTATATCCTTCGTGACCTGCATCATGGAATAGTGTTGCAATTACCATAAGGTCAAACAATTCATGTTCGATCGACTCAAGCTCTTTCCTAGCTTTTTTACTTAATTTTGAGAATTGTGAAGATAGTTCTGCTTTCTCAGCTATCTCTGCTATCTCTGCTATCTCTGCTAATGCAGCGCCACATGGGATATGTGGGCAGAGGATCTCCAAATAGTCTGCTGTCAAAACCTCTAGTCTTATATTGTCTCGCATCGCAGTCAAGCGATCCAATACCGTTTGTGCATGGTCGAATGTGTGGTAGGGGAGATAGGAATTGTAGGTGCTTTTTGCGAGTTTATACAACTTCCGTCCTTTAAGTGTAAGGACTTGCGTCGTATTAGTGAATTTAGTTTTCTGATCTATATATAACAGCATGATATCTAATCAAATATTAATGATTGAAAGATCCTTGGAGAACGGTTCTTGGGAGTGAGTTACCTATTGTATAGGTGGACTTTGTTTAAAACCTTACCCTAGTTCAGGGTCTATATGAATGTGATTTGAATTTGTAAAGTAATTATATATAGATATTATATTGCAAACGGGTGGGAAAATCCATCCCGCTAACTTATAGTGTAAGCGGGGTCTTCTACGCATAAAAAACACGGTATGGAGTAGCTTGATGAGTGTATGTTGCCATACCGTGCTTTTCCCTCTGGGAAAAATTTAGTACACCAGTTCCATAAGGAACTGATGTACTATGAACAAAACTATTGTAATGAGCATCCCCATAAAGGGGACGCTCATCGATTCGGGAGTTGGCTCCCCCCGCTTCTCTCTGATCTTTCTTCTGTGTCCGGTGACGAGCACCGAACACAGGAACGTGAACGATATCGCGATCCTGCAAAGCAGGATCGCGATCTTTAGTGTTTCCATTTTTTTTCTCCTTCCAGAGGGTATAGATGTACATCAGACAAATTGCTGATATACGCCAATACCCTCTGGTGAGAGATCTTTACTTTGCTACTCCATACCTTGTAAAAGAACATCGGCAAGGCTGGAATGATCACAGCACAAAGCCGGTCAATTCAAGGTCGGATCATATAAATGAAAAACCGACCTTGGATGGCCGGTTGTAAGCTGTTTGGTCTAATAGCAAGTGTCGAGGGATCCAAATGGATCACCGTCCCCAACCCTCTGTTTCCAAACATAAGGCGTTGTTTCTAATTTGATTGTAACATATTTACTGGGAAATGTACATTATAGGATGTGTAAGTAATAGTAGGTCGAACATTCCATATCAAGGGTGTTTGAAACAGTGGTGTAAGTAACCCGTTGTACAGGGGATCCGTTGTGCAGAGAACCCATTGTACAGGGAACCCGTTGTGCAGGGAACCGTTGTGCAGAGGACCCATTGTACAGGGAACCCGTTGTGCAGGGAACCGTTGTGCAGAGGACCGATTGTACAGGGAACCCGTTGTACAGGGGATCCGTTGTGCAGAGAACCCATTGTACAGGGAACCCGTTGTGCAGGGAACCAGTGGTACAGGGAACCAGTGGTACAGGGAACCAGTGGTACAGGGAACCAGTGGTACAGGGAACCAGTGGTACAGGGAACCAGTGGTACAGGGAACCAGTGGTGCAGGGAACTCGTTGTACAGGTAACCCGTGGTGTAGAGAACATTTAGTTATCAGTGGCGCTGAGAACAGGATGTAATCAGTGGTACAGAGAACAGGAAGTAACTAGTGATGCAGGGGATAGGAAGTAACTAGTGGTGAAAGGGGATAGGAAGTAACCAGTGATGAAGGGGATAGGAAGTAACCAGTGGTGCAGGGAACAGGATTCGAACCTGTGTAGCCGTGAGGCGTTGGATTTACAGTCCAATGCGTTTGACCGCTCCGCCATCCCTGCCTATCCAGCTAACCTATAGAGGTTAGGGGGTGCTTCCAACTGGTTACATCATATCATACTATCCATCCGCACTATAAGTTAGCGGGATGGAGCTGGAGGAGAGATTCGAACTCTCGACCCGCGGTTTACAAAACCGCTGCTCTGGCCAACTGAGCTACTCCAGCGTGTCAATATGGTACACCGAATATCAGCAAACATCTCAAAGAACTAGGTGAGTTTATTATAGAAGAGTGATTCAGTCAATCAAAGGATGCAGTGTGTGATCGAAAGGAAGGATAAACGCACGATGCGATCTGAGTATTCTGATCGGAAAACCACCGAGTGAAGTATAAAAGTAAGTTCAGACACAATAGGTAAGTCACATAATTTCGTAGCTTATTCTTGAATTAGGGGATGATAAAAAATGCAAATCTCCCAGCATGACACTTTGTACTAGATCGTCGGAGATAAATGAAGTGGATAAAAAAAGACCCTAACACTCCGAGAAATCTTAAGAGCCCTACTTTTGGTAGGCTGGGTGTCCGCAATGCTTTCCCAAGGGAAAGCACGATTTTGAACTCCCAAGTTTGAAGCTACGGGGCTTAAGAATTCCTCTTTTAATGTGCTAGGGTATCCGAATATACCAACTGGAGAGAAAATTGGCAATAATGTAGTCGATTTTTGTCATGAAATTCAAGAGAGCAGGAGATCAATGACAAAAGATACCCCCCTTGAAATTAGGGTTAGAGTAAGTGTGCTTAGAGGTGAAATTGGAAGCAATACAGCAAGCAAAATAAAGGGTGCATATCGTTCGGCCTGCTCCCAATAGTACCGAATTCCTTTTGGCAGGAATGCACGAAAGATCCTGTATCCATCAAGAGGGGGTACAGGTATCAGATTGAAAAGCATTAGTGCTACATTGACCCAAGTGAATACCTCGACAAACAACGTTATTAAAGCTAGAGCCCCAAAAGGTGACGGGTCAAATAGGTTTAAAATACGATAGATCATAGCCGCAAGAATAGCCATCGCTAGGTTTGAGGCAGGTCCCGCCAATGCAGTAAGTGCTGTACCACGAACCGGATTTGCAAAATTGTATTCGTTTATTGGTACAGGTTTCATCCAGCCGAACCTTACGATTATCATTAAAAACGTACCGATCGGGTCGAGATGAGCAAGTGGGTTAAGGGTTAGTCTGCCCTCGAGTGTTGCAGTATAATCTCCAAGTTTTTTAGCGGTCCAAGCGTGCATGAATTCGTGAACTGAACCTGCAAGAATGAAGGCCGGTAAGCCCAATAAGATCCATTGAAAAGTGTCTGACATATTTCTTGCTTAGATGTTAAGTTTCTGATAATATCACCCTGTTCATGGTATTTCAACGAAAGAATTAACAGAACTACCTGATCATTACTCTTTAGATCACAGCAAATAGTCATGGCAAAATATTGTGAATTGTGTGAAAAACAAACTGTAGCAGGTAGAAGGATACAACATCATCACTCCATCCAGTGGAGGTTTCGTGCTCCTCGTACTACCAGAACTTTCAAGCCAAACGTTCGAAAAGTAAAGATGGACGTCGATGGAAAAGTTAAGAATGTTTCCGTCTGTATGAAGTGCTACAAAAGAATGAGGAAAGATCTTGCGGAACTTGAGCAAGAAAAATGATCAAAATATCCGCCAGTTGACGTCTTGTTCACCAACCGCACATCTACAGGTTATTCCCTTACTTTCAAAACCTTTGCGTTACATGTTAGAATCCATTGATAATTGGAAGATCGTTTATTCCATTACAAATACCAAACCACTTAATTAGTAGACCTCAAATTTTGTTCGATAAACTTTGGAGCTTGATCACATACGATGTAGGAATAGACCTCGGGACTGCAAACACGATGGTGTTTCTTCGAGGTAAGGGGATTGTCATTTCGGAACCCTCAGTTGTAGCTATAGATAAGAAAAGCAAGCGCGTACTTGCTGTTGGTGTTGAGGCAAGGCAGATGATCGGTAGGACACCAGCTAGAGTCATCGCTGCAAAACCACTTCGTGATGGGGTGATATCTGATTTTGATATGACCCAGGCAATGATCCATTATTTCATCAATAAAGTACATGTTTATTCATCAAAATCCTTCAAGATCCCAAGACCAAGAGTGATCGTTGGTGTGCCGTCTTCAGTTACAGAGGTGGAAAGACAGGCAGTCATTGATGCTGCACGATCTGCTGGAGCTCGGCAGGTTTTTATTGTAGAGGAAGCAATGGCAGCCGCTATAGGTGCCGGTTTGCCTGTTGAGCAGGCGTCTGGAAGTATGATAATTGATATAGGTGGTGGTACAAGTGATATTGCTGTGATTTCTCTTGGGGATATTGTAGTAGATAAGACCATCAGGATCGCTGGTGACGAGATGGATCAGGATATTATTAATTATGTGAGATCAAAATATAATCTGCTGATAGGTGAGAGGACGGCAGAAGATGTAAAGATCGCTGTGGGCTCTGCATCACCACTAGAGGAAGAGAAAAATGTAATAATCCAAGGAAGAAATCTACTAACTGGTCTTCCAAAGTCGATCGAGGTGAGCAGTGTGGAGATCCGTGAGGCAATTATGAATTCGATCGATAAGATCACCGATGCAGTAAAGGACGCAATAGAAGAAACTCCACCTGAACTGCTTTCTGATCTGTTGACCTCAGGCGTACATATTGCCGGAGGAGGAGCTATGATCAGGGGGTTAGATAAACTATGGGAACAGGAATTGAAGATGCCTGTTCATGTGGTTGATGAACCACTATCTGCCGTTGCTAGAGGTACATCAATGATGCTCGACCATATCGAATTGCTCCAAAGGATCCAGAAGTCCTGGGAGGAGATCATCTGAATTTAAGGGATTTGGTTAATCCAATATTTTGTAGTTCATATCAAAACGGATCATTGCCATAATGGAAACCCCCTCAAAACAATTACCCGATGAAGCAATATATGTCTTGGTCTCATTTATCCTAATTATTATGCATATTATTTCGCTCTCAGGATATGTAAGTATCTTCGTAGAACCTATCGGAAAGCCTTTAATGGCGCTCTCAGAAGATGCAGGTACTTCAATTTCCGATACCTTCTCTGCAGTTGGCGAGATCGGATCTATCAGAAGAGAAAGGAATGATCTGCTAATCGAGAATGCCATACTTAGAGCTGAAAATTCGACAGTGAAATTTCTTTTGGATGAGATAGGCTTGCTACAGGTTGAACTTCAACTATCTCCTGATGAAGAATTTAGAGCAGAAACTTCGGTCCTGAGTGATGGTCATGAGACAGCTAACGAATATCTGATAGTCGATAAAGGTAGTCAAGAAGGCATCTTGGAAGGAGATATTGTGCGTTTAGGAAATATATTCATCGGTAAGGTCGACACCGTGAACAAGAGAACATCTATAGTCGACCTTCCAACTAGCGGAGAACGATACTGGAGAGTAGTTGTAGTTAGCAAAGATGAGAAATTATTGAAAACACCAGTAGATGAGCTAAAGCTCTCAGATGAAACTACAACAGAGAGTTGGCCGGGTGTGGCAATTGGAAAAGATACTGGGATCGTAGTCCAGAACATACCTAATAGTGCTACGGTTAAGGTCGGTGATTATGTTTTTGTAAATGATGCAGATGTGGGTACAGTTCTCTATCTGGGTGAAGTTGCAGCAGTTGATTACGATCCTGCTGCGGTAGGTGTGGAGGTAGCTGTGAAATTGCCTGTAGAGTACCAGTATCTGACTAATTTGTTCGTTGTACGGCCCGGTGGGTAATATATTTGTACTAATATTTGTAGGAGTGGTCTTAGCTATGGTAGAAGTGATATTCACTTCTGCAAGTTTGATATCTCCAGTCGCAGTAGTAGCTCTGTTACTATCAAAAAGATTAACTGTCAGATCTTCTGTGATCGTATACCTTATGGTCACATTGTTGATCGATCCTTTCTATGGACATCTTTTAGGGGTGTATTTCATTTCCATAACAGCATTACTATTGGCTTATAATACGCTAAAACGGGTATTGCCCTATGAACAATTGTTGGTTCGGATCATCATCCTGTTTCTATCGTTCATGATCTTCCACTTCTTTAAGATGATAATGATCGATATCAGTAGTGGTTCATTAGTTCGGACTGATGGTATAGACATACTGCTTTTCTCACTGCCAAGGTCTATAATTGAAACCGTGATATTCTTACTGCTGGATCTGCTTAATTCTAATTATCTAGGAGGTGAGAATAGGTCAGTAAAAGTTAAGATTTAGATCAAAAAGAATTATCAATGACAGGGATATGGGATCTGGAACAGAAAAAAGTGTCGAGCTGGAATTTCATCCTCGCATTTATACTATTTGGGGCAATAATTGTTGCGTTGCTGAGCTCTGTTATAGATCTCCAGATAGTCCAAGGCGCTGATTACTCTGAAAGATCCCAGAACAATCAGATCAAAACGAGCTATGTATATCCTAATCGGGGAGTGATCTTTGATAGAGATGGAAGGAAGTTGGCAGAGAATGTTGCAGCAACAAACTTAGTATTAGAGATCGAACCTTTTTATGATGATGAAGGATTGAATATTAAAGAATTGACACCAATACTTGATAAGATCGGAACAATAACAAAAGATAAGTGGAAAGAACTCCGACCTGCTCGTGAGGCTGAAGTACAGATCGAGGACCTGAAGGGTTATGTGACATACATGATCGAACGACTTGAGAAAAAGGAAGGGGTATATGCAAGATACGGTTCGATCCTGCTGGCAGCAGATCTAGATAATGAAACTACCATCGACCTTAAAGCAGCAAAAGACGAATTACCAGGAGTTATGATAGAGGAGGGATATAAGAGATATTACCCAGAAGGAGCATATTTCTCACATCTTTTGGGTTACACCAGTATAGTCACAGCGGAAGATCTCGAGGATCTGCAATACCTTGGATATGACGATAGTATAGCTTTTAATGGGTTCAAGGATGTTATCGGAAGGTTAGGTATCGAGGCAGTATATGATGAACAGTTGATCGGTAAGAAGGGCGTTAGTGCAAAAGAAAAGGTCACTGGGGTTGAGCGTATGGTCGAACCTGTCGTAGATGGTTTGAATCTTTACACATCTATCGACATAGATGCCCAGAAAAAGATGCAGGATCTTCTCATCAAAGCTGTAGAAGAGCGGGATGCAACTGGTGCTTCGGGGATTGTGATGGATGTCGATACTGGAGAATTGATCGTAATGGTGTCCACCCCGTCATACGATAATAATGATTTTGTAGGTGGTGTAGCACAAGCAACTTATGACAAATTATTGAACGATCCCAAAATTCCTCTACTGAACCGAAGCATTGCTGCTCAACTCCCACCCGGCTCAACATTCAAGACACTTTCAGCCACTGGTGGATTAGCATCAGGCGCTATAGATACAAATACCCTGTATACAAGTAGGTCAGGATATACATTTAGCAATGGAGCACCTTTTCAGGAGTATCGTGGTAACTCGTATGGAACATTGAATGTTGTCGGTGCACTATCAGTATCATCAAATATTTTCTTTTGCGAAATGATCAGAAATTGGGATATCAATGAGTTAGCCCCATACTATGAAATGTTTGGGATAGGTTCTGTGACAGGAGTAGATCTGGTTGGCGAGATGCCCGGCAGAGTACCATCACCAGCAAATAAGATAGCTCTTTCAAAGATCCCCGGTATCACCTGGTTAGAACCTGTTTGGTATCCGGAAGGAGATGGTTGTAATTCGGTAATAGGTCAGGGAATTGCCCTGGTCACACCTATACAGATGGTAAATTGGATCTCAGCTATAGCAAATGGAGGTGTGTTGAATACTCCACATATTGGCAATTACTTTGTTCAGAAGGATGGAGGAAAAGTGAGTATCGATCATACACCTATCAGACAGGTGGATGTTTCAGACGATGTGCTATCAGTAGTCCGTAAAGGTATGCGTGAAGCCGTAGCCGGTTCAAGAAGGAGTATTTGGGCACTAACAGATGCCAAGGTAGATGTTGCTGCAAAAACCGGTACAGCGGAGTTCGGAGCCTTGAACGAGAAGGGGATCTATGAGCACACGCATGCATGGGTGACAGGATTCTTTCCATACGAAAAACCAAAATATGCATTTGTGTTACTTCTTGAGGATGGTGGTGAGAGTTATCAGGCTGCCGAAGTAGCCAGAGAATACATTGACTGGTGGATCCAAAATATGAAGTAGCGAGTGGCGAGGAGCGGGTGGAGAGATTGCAAATGGTGAGGAGTGAGTGGAGAGGAACAAGGAGCAAGCGAGTGGAGAGATTGTGGATGGCGAGGAGTGATGAGTGAATGTCAGATTGCGGATAGCGAGATTTGGTTAATTAAGAGTTAATGGCGCGTCTGGAATAGTAAATGGCAAGTGGCTGATTCCAGGTTACAAATGATGAATGGCGCAAAACTAACCAAGGATACTAAGATTTACCGACCTCCATCGACAGATACAACTTGTAATCTTGTTTTCACACCGTTTGGAGAGGAGTAGGTCGCTTCATCGCCCTCATTAAGCCCAAGCAATGCTTTTCCGATAGGACTCTCGTAGGAATATTTATTCTGTAACGGATCAGCCTCAATTGGGTCGACTATCATGATCTTCTGTTTCTTATTATCGATCTTCACAATCGCTGTTGATCCGATCTCTATGGTTGGGGTTATTTTCCGATCGAGAATTGTCACATTCCTAAGGATATGGTTCAGTTCGCGTCTTTCTAGTTCATTTTCGTGTAGAAGTTTTAATGATACGGTTATTGCGTCAGTTTCTCGATCATCTCCCTCGATGACAGCTTTTTCCCAATCCTTATTTAACTGTTGACGTCTAATTTCAAGCTCTAAAGCCTTTTTCTTCAGTTGCCTATGCTTCTTTTGGGTGATCTGATAGACCCTTTGTTCTTTCATTTTTGGTTAAGGAATAGTTAATTATGGAGGGGTATGATTTTATCATGATACCATCTAAACCCACAAGAGATATTGACACACCAGCGTTTATGTCTGCAATTCTATCATTTCCTGGATTTGGACATGTCAGATTGAAAAGATTGATAGATGATGAAGTACAACGTATCGGAGAATTTCAGCATGAAAGTGTGACAGAACGTATCGAAGATCCTCGGCACAGTAAAGGTGAGCAAAGAGAGCAGGGTATTCAGCAGAAACAAAATTCTCACCAAATTGAAGCAACTGACACAAAGAAAAGGTCTCAGCAGAACAAACCAAGTGGGCAGGAAACCACTCAGGAGGGCGTAGTCACTCAGGAGGGTGTAACCACTCGGCAGGGCGTAGTCACTCGGCAGAGTGAAACTCCTCGACAGGGCGTAGTCACACGGAAGGGTGAAGTCACTCGGCAGAGTGAAACCACCAGGGAGAGTATAGTCACCTCAAATAGCGTAAAAATGCAGTTTAATGAAAGTTCTCTGTACTCAGAAACCTCTCCGTATAGGTTTGACCTGGATAGACTTATTTTCAAGTTTTGTACAGAGAATGGCATCTCAGAGCAGGTTTTCCGAAGAAAGATGCGAGATTTTGAAAGTACTTTTATATCAGGGGATATAATCCCCGTCATGTGCTGGTCTAAGCTCTTTCCCCAGGGATTTTTGGGCTTACGGGATGCTCCTCAGGTGATCTTCATAAGTGGTGATCCATCGATACTTTCTTGCTCGAACATAACGATTGTTGGTACTCGAAAGCATACCTTTTATGGAGGTAAGGTAGTTAGGCGCATTATTGATTCTATCAAGAATATTGCAACTGAAAGTGCTGTGGTTAGTGGTTTGGCATATGGGATCGACTCCCAGGCACATCAATATACTTTAGATTCTGGTTTGAGAACTATTGCTGTAGTTGCGGGTGGGATCGATAAAGGATACCCAAAAAGAAATGAAAGATTATATGATGAGATAGTTCAAAAAGGAGCTGTACTATCTGAATTTCCACCTGGTGTGGATGTCGTGAAAGGTATGTTTCCGATGCGAAATCGTCTTCTTGCAGCACTGTCAAAAATGGTTATCGTTGTGGAATCCTCGTCTAAAGGAGGGTCGATGATAACAGCAAGGCATGCTGCAGAGATGGGTGTAGACGTTCTAGCCGTACCGGGTGATATAGATAGAAGTGTTGCTGAGGGGTGTAATCTATTGATTGCACAGGGTGCTATTCCCCTGTATTCTTTTGAGGTCTTTGACGAATATTTGGAGTTGAAAAGGGGTGCGTGTTAGAATATCGCGGTATTGACAGTCATTCATAGAGCAGATATTGTGCTTACCAGATGAATTCAGATTATTGGAATGATAAATATTATGAGTAACCTTGTTATCGTAGAGTCCCCATCAAAAGCTAAAACCATAGAGAAATACCTCGGTAAAGGATATAAGGTAGTTGCTACTGTAGGTCATGTGATCGACCTTCCGAAAAGTAAATTAGGAGTTGACCTTGAAAATGATTATGCACCACAGTTTACCACCATCAAAGGTAAGGGAGCTGTAATAAAACGAATTAAAAAGGCTATCCCAAAAGGGGGTAAAGTTCTTCTTGCAATGGATCCTGATCGTGAAGGTGAGGCGATCGCATGGCATGTTGCCGAGGCACTCAAACTTAAAAAACCTCAAAGAGTCGTGTTCTACGAGATCACTAAGAATGCTGTGAATGAGGCGATCAAGCACCCTCGAGAAGTTGATATGCATCTGGTGAATGCACAAATAGCGCGCCGTGTTTTAGATAGACTCGTTGGCTATCGGGTGTCGCAAGTTCTATGGGAGAAGATCTGGTACGGTCTTTCTGCTGGAAGAGTACAATCAGCTGCCCTTCGGCTAATTGTAGAGCGTGAAAGGGAGATCGAAGCTTTTATTCCAGAGGAATTCTGGAAAGTATTTGCTGATGTCATCGTCACAAACGAAACCACTTTGGAAATGGAGTTGGTGAGGAAGAATACGAAAAAATATCGACCATCAAGTGATGAAGAATTCACAACTGTAAAGTCTGACCTCAAGAGATCCATGTTCAAAGTGATCGATATTAAGAAGAAGCAGATAAGCAAATCTCCATTCCCACCATTTACAACATCTTTGCTACAGCAGGCAGCCAACAATATGCTTGGGTTCACAGCAAAAAGAACCATGTCATTGGCACAGGCCTTATACCAGGGGGGGTATATTACATATATGCGTACAGACTCATTCAACCTCTCAAATCAGGCTATCGATGCTATCAGAGAAACGATAGTACAGAAATTCGGAGAGAAATACCTTCCTCCGACACCTAAGTATTACAAGAACAGGAGTAAAAATGCACAAGAAGCCCATGAAGCCATAAGACCAACAGATTTCAGCAATACTGCTGACCTCATAAGGAAAGAAATGACAGGTTCTCATGCAAAATTATACGAACTGATATGGAAAAGGGCGATATCTTCACAAATGGCAGATCGAAAAAGTGAACAGATAACAATAACGACAGAGGCGATTGGTGCCAGTAAGGATAGTTATGAATTTCGAGCTGGTGCAGAGAAGGTGTTGTTTGAGGGCTTCCGAAAGATCTGGGGAAGTACGAATGGGAAAGATGATCTAGGTATTCAAGAACTTTCTGCTACATTGCAGATAGGGGAAGAATTTAAAGCTAAGAAAATACGAGGAACCCAACATTTCACGCAACCTAAGCCGAGATACACAGATGCCTCTCTTGTGAAGGCATTGGAAAAACATGGTATCGGACGTCCATCAACTTATGCCACGATAATTAGTACTGTACAAGATAGGGGATATGTAGAAAAGATCGAAAAATACCTACATCCTTTGGAAGTTGGTACTGTTGTAAATCACTTTCTTGAAGACAATTTCGGTAGATTGGTCGATTACGAATATACTGCAGGTGTAGAGGATCAATTGGACCTGATCGCGGAAGGAAAAGAGGAGTATGTTAAGTTCATAGACCAAGAGTTCAAGCCTCTCGAGAAGGAGATAAAAAAAGCAAAGAAAGATGTTAAAAAAGAGGATGTTGTTATTTTGGAAGAAAGTGACGAGAAATGTCCTGAATGTGGTGGTAAAATGGTAGTCAGATTAGGGAGGTATGGGAAATTCCTTAGCTGTTCAACCTTCCCCAAGTGCAAGGGAATGACAAGTTTAGATGGAGGCGAGGAAGGTCTCGATTTTGAGAAATATTTGCGTCCGGAAGAATGTCCAAAGTGCAAGAAAGCTCTCGTGTTAAAGGGTGGTCGTTACGGGCAATTCTGGGCATGTTCTGATTATCCGGAATGTAAGGGAACATTGCCATTACTACTAACTGAGAAATGTCCGGAATGTAGTAGACCTTTAGTAGAAAGAAAAAGCCGTTGGGGTAGGATCTTTATTGGTTGTAGTGGTTATCCTGATTGTAAATACATCAAAAAGACCCCAAAAAAGAAGAAAGAGGAGGAGTAAAAGGGTGGAATTAGAAGGAAACGGTGTTAGTTGATTCAGAAACATACTTACTTCATTAGAAAGGTTAAATAGTTGTCCATATTCTTTTGTCCGTATGATCAAAGCAAATATTAATAATATATACTCATTTCTCCCACCCGGTGTTGATCAGTTTGGGTTTCAAATAGTCCGAAATACAGAATATGCAAAATATCTTGCCGAGATCGTTGGGGCAGAGTATTCAGGTATGATATCAACTAATACAAGGCTTCCTTCTGATAGCTACTTGTTTTCATTCTGTCCAGTAACTGTTGAACAGTATGATCAGCTTCAGATTGATCCGACAAGGTTGTGGGGAGGTATGGTGAAATTCTCATTCCCACTAAAAGGTATCATTCACCCATTAGTTAAGGATACACAGAGTGTACCGGCGAATTTCCCCCGAGAATTCTCAGAAAAGCTGTACGAACAACATCTCTCGGTACCAGGGATCACCTGCTTTTCAAAGAAAGACATTCGTAGAGCTTATTTTGACCTGTCAAAAGATGGTTTTATTGTTAGACTTAAAGATTCGCATGGTTCGGGTACTGTAAAACAGTACAGATTGGAGAACCTTGCACGTCTGGAAGAGATCTTATTTGGGTATCAGGATGGATATATAGAACGGTCTGGTATGTTGGTCGAACTAAATATTGTTGATCCAGAAGGTAGTGCACTACCAGACTCATATTCCATAGGAGTCTTGGAAATACTTGGAAACGTATACTCATATATCGGTCATCAAAAGATCGTGGATAGCGGTCTTTTTGGATATTTAGGAACAAGGTTATCATTATATAACGGTGGTTTTAAAGAGGAGATCAGTTCTCACGGTCTTTATCAAATAATTGAAAAGAAAGCTAACTCGATGATTCAATTGATAACAGAATATAAGCCATTTCGTGTTGGTTCAAGATTAAATGCTGATTTGATCTATGGTGTTTTCGAAAGGGAAGATCTTCAAGAAACTATCTCGCAGAAACCTGAAATGTATTTTACTGAGATCTCGACTTACCCAGGGGGAGCTACGGCTGGTGAGTTAGTAGCAGTAAGATATTTAAATGAAAATCCGAATAAAAGAAGTATCACAATAGACTCTTTGACCGATCACGCATATACAGGTCTATATGATAGAGACTATGTGAAGATCTTTTGTGATACAGTAGATCCAATACTTGGACACACTCGTGTCGGTGCAGTAATAGTTGACGAATAGTACTTCAATTTTTATCAAATTCTTGCCAATTAGTGTCATTCTTCATCTTTGTATCTAGTAATTCTCGTAGAATATCAACCATAGGTCTACCAGACGTTTCAGAATCCCATTGTAAATAACGGGCCATTTCTGGTGTGAGATTGAATAAATATTTTGTATTTACTAGTTTTCTGGCCCTTTTTAAGAAGCTTGATATAATCTCTTCGAGGTCTTTCTCGTTTGTGTATTCAGCAAACTCAAATTTATTAGACTCTTGGTATGATCGTATCACCACAGAAGGGATGTTCTCCTCCCCCTTTTTGAAAAAGACTAATACAGGTTTTTTCATCTCAGCCGCTTTTCCAATGATGAATCCGATCCCATTGCTGTAATCTGTGTTTTCGATTATCGCGACATCTGATCTGAGGAGGATCTTATTGAGTTTCTTATATAATCCATCGAGGTTTTCTTTGTCTGCAGTCGTACTAGAATCAAAGTACGAATCATCAGGGTGTACTCGATTCTTTTTGATCACCTTTTTTGTGATCTTTCTGAATTCATTTAGAGAATCGTTATATTTCACACCAAATATTGCAGCTCTCATAGTAAGTTTGCTAATAAAAATCTTATATATCTCATACATATTATATCATGCAATATATACTTCAGACAAATTTAATACTTTCCTTGTATCGTACAACATATGCGTCCAAGAGAAAAAATGACCCAACGGGGAGTAGAAAGTCTCTCTGTAATAGACTTACTGTCCTTAATCGTAGGGTCGGGTACCAGCAAACAAAATTACCAACAAATTGCCAAGAAGATAACTGAGATCCTTAAGAAACAAGATCTTGAGGATCTCCAGGGGACATTTGATGAGATACTTCAGATCAAGGGAATAGGAGCATCAAAGGCATGTGCAATTGTTGCTAGTCTGGAGATCGGTAGGCGATTGTATGATCCATCGTTAAAACAAAGAAAGAAAGTGACTACTTCATCTCAGGCAGCAGAATTGTTCAATGATATTCGTGAAAAAAGAAATGAAGTGCTGCAATGTGTGTTCTTGAATGCTCGATATGAGTCTCTCAGGTGTGAGACTGTATCAATTGGGTCGATCGACCAGGTAGGAATACATCCTCGAGAGATAATCAGTAGAGCCCTAGAACTAAATGCTTATGGAATAATCATCTGCCACAACCATCCTTCTGGAGACCATTCCCCAAGTGTTTCTGATAGACAAGCCACCCAAAGACTAAATAAAGCATGTGAATTGATCGGGATAAAACTGATCGATCATATTATTGTAAGTAAGAACGGTTGGACTAGTATTCTTTAAGTTTAGTATTTAACAATATGAAGGATCCTCCTTGCAATTAAGGTGAAGCAAATACCTTATAAATGACTTCATTATGATCTGTCAAAAGTGTTGGGGCATCAGCTGCTTTGTGCGGCAATGGATCAAAACATCAAAGTGCTTTTTCAAGATATTTCCGTATCTTACAGAATATTGCTATCATTCTGGTGAAGTAAGTTTTCTACTGCCTACAGAATGTATGAAGCATTGCTGGTCGATCTTGACGATACTCTGATCCGTTCGAGTACACTTTATAACCGAGCTACAAAATTTGTTGCGACGTATCTAGCAAGGAAATACTCATTGGATCTAGACCCTTTTTATGAGGTAGTTCAAGAGAAACACCAGATCGTTCAGCGAAATTTCCCTACTGTTCACACACGACATAGTAGAATATTGGTTTTTAGGATGGCTTTGGATCAGGTTGTGCAGAAGTATGACCTCTCTTTGCTTCCTGATATTGAGGATATGTATTGGAATTTCTTCTTAGACCATATTACGACATACCCAGAGGTGGAGAGTACATTAACGAAACTGAAAGATCACAATATTAAGATTGGTGTCGTATCAGATGGTAGCTTGAATCTCAGGATCAGAAAGATCAAAAAGGCCGGCTTGTTGCATTTGATAGATGAAGTGATCGCTTCAGAAGAGGTGATCTTCGAAAAACCGTTTAGCGCGATCTTCACACTTGCGTTATCTAGATTAGGTATTGAGGCTTCGGAAGCCATAATGGTGGGTAATAATTTTAAAAATGATATCCGAGGAGCTCAGCTTATCGGAATTCGTACAGGATTGTATGATCCTCCTGTAGATGGGAATGTTGAGGGTCAAGATGGTACTATCAAGGCAGATTTTGTTATCTCTGCCTGGTCAGAACTCCTTCCCGAATTTGGTATCTAACCTGATGTGGGTTGAATTTAAAGATCATTATCCATCTCATCTCCGCGGTCTATCTCGTGTCTGCCACAGCTCCTTTCCTGTCATACACCCCCATATCTACCCCAGCTACATCCCTGTAACCAATCTCGTGTCTGCAAGCTAATCCTATACCCATGATCGACCCCATGCCTATTATCCATTTACCGATTTCATGTCCACCACTAAATTTCACTCTCCATAACTGACCACTCTCCATAGCTGACCACTCTCCATAACTGACCACTCTCCATAACTGACCACTCTCCGTAACTGACCACTCTCCGTAACTGACCTCATGCCTGCCTTTGTGCAAACCCCGGGATCCACCTCGTGCCTGCCTTTGTGCAAACCCCGGGATCCACCTCATGCCTGCCTTTGTGCAAACCCCGGGATCCACCTCATGCCTGCCTTGATGCGAATCCCGGATCCATCTAGTGTCTGCCTTCAAGTTAAACCCCAGGCTTAACCTCGCACCTGTTTCGTTCCAATGTCTTTCAAACTGTCATCCTTTCTACAACCGTTCTCGAGTTAGTTTCTATCATGATCATTCTTTCAGCTTGAAAACGACTCTTTCATCTGTTATTATCGCCTGGGAACTAATCTCGCATACCTAGCAAATTTCCTGGCAATATGCCTGCTAGGTAGGTGTAAATTAATTATAAGGAAAAATTATCATGGCAGATACACAATCTGTGCAAATTCCCGCATTAGAAGAATTCTTAAAAGCAGGTGTCCACTTCGGTCATCGCAAAAGTCGATGGAATCCCAAAATGGAGGAGTATATTTACACCGAAAGAAATGGTGTACATATAATCGACCTCGTTAAATCAATGAAGATGTTGAAGTCGGCTTTGGAAGCGATGCAAAAAGCTGCTGATACAGGGTCTATCCTACTTGTCGGTACTAAAGGGCAAGCAGCATCTATGGTCCAAAAGGTTGCTGAAGATAATGGTGCTTTTTATGTGAACACAAGGTGGCCCGGAGGGTTATTCACAAATTATGAGATGATACATAAAAGTGTTTCAAAGCTAGTGAGTATGGAAGAGCGTCTAGCCAGTGGAGCCGAAGATCTTGTCAAAAAAGAACAGTTGTTATTGGATCGAGACGTTGCTCGACTCAACAAACTTTACCAAGGTATCAAGTTCATGGATAAACTCCCTGCAATGATCGTAGTTATCGACAGTAAACTTGAAAAGAATGCGATCAAAGAATCAAGGTTAGCTGGTATTCCTATCGTTGCATTGATAGATACGAATTGTGACCCTGATCTTGTAGATTATCCGATCCCTGCTAATGACGACTCGATCAGAAGTATAGGAATGTTCTTAGAATTGTTTGGAGAGGCTATAAAAGCTGGAAAAAGATCTGATAGGGTTATCTCATTAAGGCAATCTCATACAGCTAAACTAGATTCTCTTCGAGCAGAGTTTGAAAGAAACGAAGAACAGAAGAGACAGCAAGAAGAAGCTGAAAGAGAGAGAATGAAGAAGTTAAGAGCTGGTTTAGAGGTAGCTGAGGCTGCAAGATCTTCTGCGTCAGAGGCAAAAGTGGAGGAAAGAACAACAGTTGTTCGTGTGACAAAGAAAGATGACGGAAAAGAAACAGCACGCAAGGTAGAACCTAAGAAGAAAGAGAAAACACTCGAAGATCTTGGCATCAGTGGTAGAGTAGCATCAGCGCTCGAAACAGCAGGATATGCTAAGGTTTCCCATCTGGTAGAGCTCACAAAGAGCGATCTAAAAGCAATAAAAGGAATAGGTGATGTGGCCGCAGATGAGATCCTAAAGGCGATCAAGAAAATGAAGTAAAGAGTAAATTATCAGATGCATTGGAATTCAATGTTATCTGATATTCAATAAAATTAGCTAGATCAAGCATGAGTTACACAGCAAAAGATATAGTCGCACTTCGCAGTAAAACATCTGCCGGAATGGCATTATGTAAGGAGGCTTTGGAGAATGCCGATGGTGATATGGAGAAGGCAGTCGTATATATTAATGAAAAAAGTGATGCGGTAAGTCGATTACATAATATGACAGGAGCCAAGATCGGTCTTTGCAAAATAGCGTTCAAAGATGCTGAGGAGGATTTTGAAAAAGCACTTGATTTGATCGAAGAACGTGGATGGGCTTCTGACCCTGTTGATACAGTAGAAAAACCTAAAGAGGGTATGATCGGTTCGTATGTTCATGGTACTGATCGCAAGACAGTTGCTCTAATAGAGGTAGAGTGTGTAACAGATTTTGTGGCTAAAAATGAAGATTTTATCCAATTTGCAAATGAATTAGCCAAGCAGGCTGCTGCTATGAAACCTGAATATGTTTCTGTCGATAGGATCCCGGAAGACAAACTCTCTGAACTTAAAGATCTGTTCAAAAGAGAGGCTTTGGAGGAAGGGAAGCCAGAAAATATCGTTGAGAAGATCATCGAAGGTAAATTGAACAAGTTCTATGAGGAGAAATGTCTATTATCCCAAAAGTGGTTCAAAGATGACACCAAGACGATGCAGAGTTTACTTGATGACGCAATTGGTAGATTAGGTGAGCCTCTGAAGATCGGAAGATTATTGGTCTGGGAATTTGGTAAGTAGGTAAGGGATACTTCGTATCGATCCGATACTAAATGTCGGTCAGATGGGATTCCTATCTGTACTGGTGCTGGGTGAGGTTCAGCCACCGAGTACATGACGGAGATAGGCACGAAGTACACGATGAGGTTCAGCCACCAAGAACATGATATAGATCAGTAGGGGTGTTTCGATAGCGTCAGATAAGTATTTTTATCGAGGAGATGAGTTTTTGGGGTGGCTTTGCCACCCGTTTTGTTTTATTGTGAACCAAACATGATACCCCATTGGTAAGTAAGGCGATGAGGTTGGGTTTCGCGAAGCGGGGTGTTAGCCTGTAAGGGCTGGTGAATAACACAAATACTCCGATCGTAAGGTTGAGGGGATTTTGATAGGTTCGATCCCACGGTAAATTCAAAAATGAAAATTCCAATCTACACGTTTCTGATGTAAAATCTTTAGGGTGTGAGTAATGTTTTTATGTAAATTTTGACTACAAGAAACTTTATGGATTTTGATCTATTTGATTCTGACCTTGAAAAATGTATTGAACACTTGAAAGAAGAGTTGGCACAGATACGAACAGGGAGGGCTACTGCCGAGTTGATCGAACCAATAAAAGTCGAGGCTTACGGGACTATTAGTCCGTTGAAGAATCTTGGAAATATATCTGTTTCTGACACAAGAAGTCTTTTTGTGCAGGTTTGGGATAAAGGGGTGGTCGAAAGTGTAGCAAAAGGTATAGATGCAGCTAATCTTGGGTTGAGCACAAGTATTGAAGGCGATGGAGTTCGCGTTCATGTTCCCGAGCTAACGGAAGAAAGGCGAAAAGACCTGGTCAAGGTAATGAAAGAAAGGGTAGAAACAGCTAGGATAAGTGTCAGGAATGTACGCAGAGATTATATCAAAATGATCGATGAGATGGTTAAGGAAGGAGAATTACCTGAGGATGACGGTAAAAGGTTCAAGGATGATATTGAGAAGAGGGTAAAGAAGACAAACGAGGTGATCGAAGATATGAAGGATACAAAAGAAGGTGACTTAATGAGCATATAGCTCTTTTTTAATATCAGTTGTGAACTAAATGGGTTTTATAATAAATATCGTTTTGGTCATTTTGGTGCTTGGGCTTCTGATCTTCATCCATGAACTTGGACACTTCTTGGTTGCTAAACTCTCCAATGTGAAGGTAGAGGCTTTTTCTATAGGGATGGGGCCGAAGATATTCTCAAAGAAGAGAGGGGAAACAGAATATCGTCTATGTCTGCTTCCTATCGGTGGGTATGTCAGTATCCTGGGAGAGGTAGTAGATGAGGAATCTATGTCAAAAGCAGACATCGATGATCCTCGAAATTTTCAAAATAAAAATGTATTCGTAAAAATAGCGATACTTCTGGCTGGAGTCACATTCAATCTTTTGACTGCAGTTATCATATACTACGTTTTTCTTAGTATGTCAGCATTTAGTTTCGTTTATCCTTCTGACGTTGTAGGGTATGAGCCTACTTTTGGCAATAAGGTAGAGAAGGTTTTGGGAGAGCTGTACTATTCTGAATTATCCGAAGATGGTAATGCTATAAAAGAGGGTTGGCCTGAAGATGGTTATATCAGAGCTGTAGGTGATAGCGAATCAGACCTAAAAGAGATCCAGACCTCAAGAGAATTTTCAGAATTCACCAAATCAAGGGCAAGTGAACGGATCTATGTTGAGATATGTGACTATATCGACAAGGCAAAGGTATGCGAGGTGTATCCAAGTGATCTATCCGAAGAAGGAAAGGTAGGTATCCTGCTAGAAAATAATGTCATCGATCTGATCGAGTATCGTGGTTGGGAAAAGTATGCGGGTGGATTTGTACATTCTGTAAATATGCTAAAGTTGGCAGGAGTACACATAGGAAATATCTTTAATGATGCCTCTGATTCCGGTGATTATACTCAAGCAGTTAATACTTTGGCGGGTCCTGTAGGGTTGTATTTCATTGTTGATTATCTAAAAGGTTTAGGGATATTGGGAATATTAGATCTGATAGCAAATCTAAGTCTCACGCTATTCTTTATGAATCTTCTTCCGATACCTGCATTAGATGGTGGGCGTATCGTATTGGTGATCGCTGAGAGGATCATGGGTTCCAGATTTAATAAGAATATTGAAGCATGGCTTATTCGTATAAGTTTCATTTTACTGATGTTACTGATGGGGGCTGTCCTGATAAAGGATTTCATTTACATCGACCTGTTGCGAGATCTCTTTGCTTGATGTACATTGGTATATAGATAATTATCAAAAAGCCTCTTGATGGCATACAATGTTCGATTAACTAAGAAAGGATCTGTATTTCTAGCTGTTGTAGGATTTCTTCTATTTGGCGCTGGCTTAGCGTTTACAGTTGTTTATTTAGGGAATCGTGATAATCAGATCGGTACGGGAGATAGTGATGCATCAGGGATCTGTTGTAATGGGGGGGAATGTAACGACGGATGGCAATTTGGACCGGATGCAAACTATAAAGGTGGTACATGTGATCAACGTAATATTGCTGCTTGTGCTGAACACGGTGGAATCGCATCTGGAGGAGAGGAGTGTGAGGCATCTGCATGTGGTACTTTGAATCAACCGTGTTGTCAGCCGGGAAATGGATGTGGAAATGGAATGAATTGTGAAGGTGGTACGTGTGTATTGCCTAATACAGGAGGGAATCCCGATTGTGCTACATGTGTTGGTACCTGTACTGCCACAGGTTGTAGTACGACTTGTGGAGCAGGTATAAACCCTCGTGATGATTGTGGGATATGGAACTCAGGTTTTATGTGTGATGGATGGTCACAATCAGGGTGTAACGATGCTAATGGTACTACAGTAGGTACACCTGATTATTCTAATCCAGAATATTGGTGTAAAACCTATCAATTTGATAGTAATGCACCAAACGGTGCTTTCTCCGTAGTATTTGTAGGTGATAAAGGGGATTACTGTATAGACTTTGAGCCAGGTTGCGACCCGTCGCAACTCGATTGGGATTGTTCACAAGAGTATTCCTGCAATGTTACAGCTACTGCTGTGTGTGAGATTCTACCGGATGATACAAAGATCGATGTATCCTGGAATGTCACAGACGCTAATTTTACATTGGGTCCTGGTGATACACTTGGAACTACTATAGTAAGGATCGATAATATAGATGACGGTCATTGGTTCACGGATGGAAATGACTTCTGGTGGTCTACCGATAATCAGGCATTCATTGATTCGGGGGGGAATCCAAGTAACGCAAGTTGGACTTACAACGGAGATGAGATAAGACCCGATGTTAATTATACAGTGAGGGTTGCTGTAAATTCTCCAAACTATACCGGCGATTATCAAGGTACATGTTCAACGACTGAGATCCCTGTCAGATGTGATTCTACAAAACTTCAGTGTGATGAACAGGGTTGTACTTCAGATGATCAGTGCTCGAGCGGTCTTGCTTGTACGGATGGTAGATGTCGAAATCCGGATTGTCCGACGCAGACAAACTGTCAGTGTCCTTTAGGAGCATGTAACGAAACATGTAAGGCAGATGAGGATTGTAGGGGTGAATTAGTTTGTACAAATGGACAGTGTCGTGAATCAGCATGTACAGAACAAGCAGATTGTATCTGTCCAACAGACACACCTGTTTGGAGGATCTCTAAGGATGGTGTATCGAGCTGTATCAACTCAAATACATCTGCACAGGTCTTTTATACTGTAGTGGTAAGAAATGGAGGTGGAGCAACTGGAACGATTGTGGATGTTGTTGATACTCTTGATCCGAAAGTGGATCCAAGCTGGGTGAACCAAGGTTCTATCAGTAATGGAGGGGTACTAGAAGGAAAAACGATCGTCTGGAAATTGAGTGGTGATGATGCACAATTTGAACCTGGTGAGGAGTTGATGTTGACATACTCAATGCTGATCCCGAAGGAATCCTTTGGGGAATATACAAATATCGTGGAAGCAACACCGCAGAACGGAGAGAAATTCTCAGCTCAAGAAACAGTAAATGTAGCCTGTCTGATCCCTGTCACCGGATTGTTTGATGACACAAGTGGAAAGATCGTAGGTGCACTCATCCTGATACTTGTAAGCGGACTACTGCTTGCCTTCAATAATACCGATAAGAAAGTCTTGTTATTAGCTGGGGGTGTAGAGAGGGTTGCTGGATATTTTAGTAGGGATTCTCGAACCGAAAGATCGATCAGAAAACACAGAAGCCGTTTTGAACAAGACCTCGTAGAGGATGACGATCGATAGGAGTACTTGTCACCAGAAGATTCATTGTGTAGATTGATAGTGTAATACTATTATTCAACAAATTATCATTATGAAAATTACCAGAAAAGGATTAACCTTTATAATCGTAGGATTTTTCATTATTGCCATACCGGTTATCATTTATGTTGTCTATCAACTTTCCCGCCCATCTACACAAGTAGGTCCATCAGATAGTAGTGCGGGAGATTATCCACCCCCAGTATTTAATGAGGAGTGTAGTGATCTTGCAGGTCCAGGGGTTACATGTGTAGAGGATGGGGCGTATTACTGTGAGACCGGAGAAGGTAAGGGTTGTACATATAAACAGAAATGTAAGTGTACCGAATCATACAACGGTAATATTTATTATCAATGGATCGACAGTGGTGACCAGTGTGCGGATATGTCCGAATGTCCCGCTGCCGGTGGAGGAACATGTACTCAAGCGGAGTGTGATGCAGCAGGTAATGGTCCTGGCCCCGGTGCGGGTACTACATCCGGTATCTACTGTTTCTGTGATAATTTCCAATGTAGTACTGTGAACGGATCACAGTGTAGTAATAGATGCGATACTGGTTGTGAAAGCTTTACTGGTGTCTTAGGGTGTGGTGATGATCCAAGACCTGCTTCAGAACAGGATATACCACTTGATTGTTTTGCCCGACAGATCGATTATTATGGAGGTACAGGAGGGTATACTCTATGTCCAAGATCTCTTTCTGGGGATGACTGTGAGCCATCAACCCCACCTCCACCTACAGCCGATGTATGTGATATCACGGTAAGTGCAGCCTGTGTCGAATCTTCCTCTGCACCTGCCACAATAAATGATGGTGTAAGTGCAGATGTTTCTTGGAATGTGACTGGGGAGAACTTCACGATCGGTGAAGGTCAAGGTAGGGTTGTTATCAGGATAAATGATCAAGCAGATGGGTGGTTCACCCAAGGATCAGATACATACTGGGCAACAAGTTATCAGGATTTCATCACGAGTGGTAAGAATGCAAAATCAGCGACACAAAACTTTGATTTTGGTAGGACTGACGCAGGGGTACAGTACGATAGGATAAAAACTGGTCATACATATGAAGTATGGGCAACTGCCTATAAGACACCTGATTCTACTACTGCGATTTGTGAATCACCCAAAGTACCCTTAAACTGCAATGTGACACCACCACCACCGCCAAGTACAAGTTGTGGGGATGGTAACTGTGATACTGGTGAAAGATGTGAGGTAAGTAATGAAGGAACGGCATTCTCATGCCCGATAGGTGGTCCAAACAAAACGATCAAATCATGTAGAGCGGACTGTACATATTGTGGTGATGGGATAATAGATGCAGGTGAGCAGTGTGATGATGGAAATTCTGATAATGGGGATGGTTGTAATTCAAGCTGTCAGACCGAGGCAATAACAAAAGAGCCATATTGCGGGGATGGTGTCTGTAATCAAACAACTGAGATGTGTGAGGCAAATAAAAGCTGTATTGATGATACCCAACAAAATGTTGAATGTAGAGTGAATTGTACATATTGTGGTGACGGAGAACTGAATGGTGATGAGCAGTGTGATGATGGCAATGATAATGATGATGATGCTTGTCGAAATGACTGCTCTCTACCAAGTTGTGGTGACGGTGTGATAGATGATGGGGAAGAGTGTGATGATGGCGCTAAGAATGGTGGAGATACTTGCACGATAGATTGTAAACTCCCTGCACCATCTGACTGGAGTATTGTGAAGAATGGTACTCCTACATGTACAACTGGCAAAGAATTAACCGCACAGATCCTTTACAAGATAACTGTGAAAAATAATGGTACAGGATCAGGTGAGATCGATCGTGTGATCGATACTTTGGATGATGCAGTCGATCCGACATGGGTGGATAAAGCTTCGATATCACCTTCATACGGTGTTCTATCCGGAAATATCATTACTTGGACTGTACCCGTTGCTGAGAGGGTACTACAGCCTGGTGAGAGTAAAGATTTTGTGTATAAAGTGAATGTTCCTTCAGGGTCATTTGGCACTTTTACCAATACTGCAGAGATAATCCCTGTAAGTGGGAATCCAAGTTCTGTAACCAATCAGACAACCGTTACCTGCTCAACATCGGGAGAACCACTTCCTGATACAGCTATCTTTGATAATATGCTTGGAAGGGTAGGAATAGGATTACTGCTGATCTCTATCAGTGGTCTGTACTTCTTCATGGATAGTACAGATAAGGTCTTGTTGAGATTCATATCGAAAGATGAGAGATTGGGTTATGAGAGAGAGAAGTTTGAAAAGAGAACCAAGAAGTGAATCGTATTGCAATGTGAAGATGAGAATTGCTAACATCCCTTGTGGATGTTTGCATTGGGGATATGCTATAATCCCGTGCTTTGAGATTACTTTATAAGTAGGTTAGATGGCAGTAATTGTCCATTCGAACGAGAGTATAGATAGTGCATTGAAAAGGCTTCATCGTGAGGTTCTTAGGGAAAAGATCCTTGAGACCTTTAGAAATCGGGTCTATCACATTGCACCTTCTAGTCTAGACTCTCAAAAGAGGCGTGAATACGCCAAGATGAAAAGACGAAGGAGAACAGCAGCACGAAGAGCTAAGTGATCTTATGATCATCTAAGTTTTTATTCGTTCAAATTATGTCCGAAATTCTGGAAAGAATGAGAAAAGATATGTTCAAGGCCGTAAAAGATCACGACCAGGTCATTTCTGGGATCATTCAATTAGCTATAGCAAGTGTGAAGAATTTTGAGATATCAAAGGGTGAAGATGTATCAGAAGAAGAGATCATAGAAGTACTTCGCAAAGAATCTAAGAAATTGCAAGATAGTATTGATCAATTTACCTCTGCAGGTAGGACAGATCTTGTAGATTCCACTCGTATCCAATTAGAATATATCAAACAGTATCTCCCTCAAATGATGAACCTAGAAGAGATCGAGGGATTTGTTGATTCAACAATAAAAGAGATGGGGGAGGTGAGTATGAAAGATATGGGTAGGGTTATGGGTGCAGTAATGGGTAAGTTACAAGGAAAAGCAGAGGGAAATGCAGTAAAAGATATAGTGATCAAGAAGTTAAGCTGAATGTTTCTGCCCAATGAAAAAAGGTCAGCCAAAGATCGTGTTATTTGGTGTTAGATCCCTTCCACCCAATATCCAAGAACATACTCTTCTGCAAAATATCGAAAAGATGATCGATCTGATATCCGCCGAGATCAAACTGGTTGTTGATGTGATAGAAGTATCCTTTGTAGATGAAGAAGCTATAACTGAGATCAATTATGAAACACGAGATATTAGCTCCTCGACAGATGTACTTTCATTTGAGGCAGGAAAACTCGACAGAGAAAAAATAGCGGAGGTATACGTTTGTTATCCTGTTATTGAGGCAAAGATGTCAGAAGTTGTTCATGATGTTACAGATGAGGAATTTTTAGAAGTTGTAGTAAAAGAACTGATCCGTATGCTCATACACGGCTTATTGCATACAAATGGATATGATCACAGTACGGAATTAGAGTATGGGTATGAGGATGACAATCCGGAGGCTATGTTCATAGAGCAAGAGCGAATACTAAAGATCATCCTAAAAACATATCAGAAAAGTAATTAATTTATATCAATACAGATGTATCTTTTTGCAGGTTTGGGGAATATTGGTGATAAATACAAAAATACACCGCATAATGCGGGATTTATGTTTGTAGATCAGTTCCGTGAGTACCTTGGATATGACACATTGTATAGTGTGAATGATTGGGTATATGACAAATACCTCAACGCCGAGCTTTCTATCGGAAAGGTTGGAATGGAGGAGAAAGTACTTTTTCTAAAGCCAATGACAATGATGAATGCATCAGGCCTAGCAGTTCGAGAGACATTAAATAGATACGACCTAAAAGCCTCAGAATCCCTTGTAGTTATACATGACGATCTGGATATACCCCTGGGGGAATATAAGATACAGCGTAATAAAGCTCCCAAGTCTCACAATGGTATAAATAATATCAAGCTAATGATCGGCACATCAGATTATCTTTCTGTACGGATCGGAGTAGAAAATCGCGTAAACAAAGATATTTCAGGAGAAGATTATGTTCTGATGAAATACAAGGACCAAGACCTTTTGTTACTCAATGAGGTCATCTCAGATGCCTGTCGTTCGCTACGAAGTCATTTGCAGGTCTGATCCTATGTTCACGATCAAAGATATCCAAAAGGAATTTGACCCGTTACTTTCATCTCAAGCACGGATTGCTCTACTTACCGGATTTCCAGACCACTTGGACCTATATACCGTAAGATCTCTCGCCTCTGATCTGCAGAAACGAGTCCAGATCCTCTTTTTTGATGATATTGAATCATTTGAATCGTATTCTGAAGGATTATATTCCAATAAAGTTAAGGCATATCTACTGGAGGTAGGAGGAGCTCTCTCGGAGATAGATCTCGTCAAGCAAGGCTTATCTAGAGTGAATAGAGTTTGGAAGCCTGGTGAATTTTCAATATATGGAGATGTTGCTGTGATTTGGCCAATTGGATTTGTTGATCCTGTCAGGGTAAGTATGTTTGGGGATGAGATCGAAAATATCAGTATCGTTGATGCAGAAACGCGTAGGCGAATAGAGGAGATCTCCAAGATAGAGATATCACATGGTGGATACGATACAGATGATCTTGTAGTGGATACGATAATTGAAGGAGTGCAGTATACAGAGAATTTTCCACTGATGTTGGCAAAGGTTAGGGGAGTAAATAAGTTCCATGGAGAAGATATCTCTGCTCCAGTCATAGATATTGGTTTCCGAGCACTTCCTCTCGTAGGTGAGAATGTGTTAGCCAGTAGTATCTTAGAAACATTGATAAAGACATATACTACAAAGGGTTATTCAATCCAGGCGATCGACACTTCACGTGATAGATATGATTCAGCGAGTGGATATGTGAAAAACATGTCCGAATTCAAAAAGGTAGTGGGAGATACACTAGCTATCATCCCGAAAGGTTTTATTGATGAAAGGGAAAAGACCGTTATCCTGACACCATATGAGACATTTGGTGAATTAGATCTTTCTGATCATTATCATACTGGGGAATCTGTCCATGAGGGGACAGTTGCCTCTATACAGAAGGTTCAAAGAGAAGAGATATTCAAAAAGATCGTTCCTGGTGATCATATTGTGCATGATGATCATGGAGTAGGTCAGTACAACGGTGTCATTGAACGGGAAGAAGGTGTTTTCATCGAGGTACGATATGCCGGTAAGGATCGGTTGTACGTTCCCCTAACCCAGAGCAAGAAGTTGACGAAATATATCGGTTCTGGCAAGGATCCTGTTTTGACTTCGTTAAATAGTGGGTCTTGGAGACGGATCCGAAAGAAAGCAGAGGCTGATGCTGAGAAATTGGCTATGGAACTCATCCAACTGTATGCAATGCGTAAACTGATGAAGACAGAACAGAACGAAGTGAAGCAAAGCGACTTTCAGAACTTTATTGATCGGTTTGAATATCAAGACACCGAAGATCAGATCGTAGCCACAGAGGAGATCATACGAGATATGCGCTCCGGATCGCCTATGGATCGTTTATTAGTTGGTGATGTGGGTTTTGGAAAGACAGAGGTTGCAATGAGAGCTATGTACTGGGCTACATTACAAAAAAAACAGGTGGTGATGCTGGCTCCGACAACCGTATTGGTAGAGCAACATCGGGCAGTGATCGAAGATCGGTTTGAAGGTACTGGAGTAAAGATTTCTGCAGTATCGAGGTTTTTGCCACCGACCAAACAGAGAGAGGCTATCGAGAGTGCAAAGAATGGTGAGGTCGACATCTTGATCGGTACTCATTCATTACTTAATCCTTCGATCAAATTTAAGAATATCGGTCTGATAGTGATCGATGAAGAACAGAAATTTGGGGTTTCTCAGAAAGAATCCTTAAAGCAGAAACGTGTAGAATCACATGTACTTTCACTTAGTGCAACACCCATACCTCGTACATTAAATATGTCACTATCTGGAATCCGTGATATCTCTGTAATTGCCACACCCCCTCATAGAAGACGAGCTATAAAAAATATGTTTGCCAAGTTTGATTGGAGTCTAGTTAATCGTGCTATCAGCAAAGAGCTTGAAAGAAAGGGTCAGGTATATTACCTCCACAATCGCGTCAAAGACATCATTGATGTTAAGAACAAGTTGCAGAAGTATTTCCCTGGAAGTGTAGTGGAGATCGCTCACGGTCAGCTATCCGACCATGAACTCTCTGAGGTAATGTATCGTTTTGGTAAAGGACATATAGACATCCTAGTCTGTACTACTATAATCGAGAATGGTCTCGACCTGCCAAATGTAAATACTTTGGTTGTTGATCGTAGTGAGATCTTTGGACTCTCACAGCTATACCAGATACGTGGAAGGATAGGGCGTTCAGACAAACAGGCATATGCATATTTCTTCCACACCAAGCTTGTAGGACAGGCTGGTGATAGATTGGAGGCACTTGAAGAGGCAGAATCACTAGGTTCAGGTTTCCTTCTAGCCAATCGTGATATGGAGATCAGAGGGGTAGGGGAACTACTCGGCAGAGAGCAATCCGGTGCGATCTCTAGCGTAGGATACGGTTTGTATATGACTCTGTTGCAGGAGAAGGTATTGGAACTGAAGGAAGGGGTCGAGCCAACTTTGTAAAGAGAAGTGTGTATCAGTAACAAAATACGCCGAGAAGATTCAGAACGAATCCTATTGATCTTATAGGATTAATATGATAATTTGCATTTGATCCCGTTATACTCGATAAAATGATGTAAAACGTTCTGATCTCTCCTTAGCTAATATCGCCCCAACCCTTTCCGAGTCAACTTTTTTGGCGGAAATCTCAATCTTGCGAGATCCAGTATTGCGACCCAAGATATAACCTGTCGAATACCATGCTGTGGCAACACCTCCAAGACCAAGTAAATCACGTTCATTTCTTTCAATATACTCTTGCTAATACAGGCATAATGTCCGGAGTTAGAAGTCAGAGT
>JACKFQ010000004.1 GCA_020632395.1 Candidatus Nomurabacteria bacterium
CCGTTCTCTTTCAGTACTAAGAAAATGTTCTGGGCAACTTCTTTGTGGATCTCTGTGGTTGTCCTTGTGTAATTATCATAGAGCAAACCGAGTTTTTTATACGTTGAAACGATCTGGTCATGAGCTTGTTTTGCCATCTGTTCGGGAGTGATACCTTCTTGCTCTGCTTTAAAGACGACTGGTGCACCATGGCTGTCAGAGCCTGAAACTAGCAGTACTTTATTGCCTTTCAATCGATGGTATCGTGCAAAGATATCGCAAACCACATACTGACCTGCTAGGTGTCCAATGTGAATATTGCCATTAGCATATGGCCATGAAGCTCCAATATATATCTTTTGAGGAATATGTGAGTTTTCGTTCGTGATAGCGTTCCAATAAGTTACTGACCGCTAATTCTACTATCATAACAGCACTTTATCAAGATATGCGAAGAATATATGGAAATAGGCTATAGTAGTTGAATCTTAATCTAGTGGCACATAAGTGCTATACTTTCTGAATATAAGACTGTTAATTGGTCCAACCTGCCCAGATGGCTAAAAAGACCCCAAATTCAATAAACCTGCTCGAACCCGTGTACGCCCCGGATGATATTTGGGATAGGTTGTATTACTGGATCTTCAATGTAGGGAAGTACATCCTCGTAATGGTAGAGTTTTTGGTTCTCGTAGTTTTTGCATCGAGATTTATGATAGACAGGAGGAATAACGACCTATCTGAGGAGATAAATAATCGGATAGATACACTAGGAAATGACTTTTTTAAAAATGCCGAGATCAGATATTCGAACTTGCACCTACTTTTAGAAGACCTTGCCTCCAACAATGAAAGTCAACCGTTAAACTCCAAGCAAGTCAGCTCTGTTCTGGACGGATTACCTTCAAATATCAAGCTACAGAACTTCAATTTCGGAGAAAACCAGGTCTCAATGAATTTCACAGCACCCAGCTTCGAGAGCATCAGGGATTATGAGCAGAAGATCCAATCTAATCCAGCATATAGCGATATCTCAGTCAGGATCAGTAAATCAGGGGAGGTAAGTGACGACATAGATTTTTCCGTATCATTCAAAATAAATTCTGAATCATTTGATCAGCTTGGATCCTAATACAGCAAATCTAATGGAAAGGGTGAATATCGTATCTGATCGAAAGAAGCAGGTATACAGTTTCTCGCTTCTGACTATCGTTATAGTTGTTGCATTGGGTGTAGGTGCAGTTAAGCCATCGATCGAAACGATCATGCGATTGAATGGGGAAATCAAAGAGAAGAAAGTCACACTTGAAACATTAGATACTAAGATCAATACCCTAAATAGCCTTTCACTTCAATACTCTGATTTTGAGGAAACTGCACAAGACCTCAAATTGGTCTTCCCCACGAATGGTGACTTTAGTCTGTTTCTTGCAAACATCGAGAATATCTGTCGTACATACGGTTTTCAACTAAACACTATCGGTTTTGGACGAAGCAGGTTTAAAGCAGAAGTCTTAAATCTTCAAAACTTAAAACCTATAGATGTTACTCTAACTGTACTAGGTGACAAAAATGATATGATCCAACTACTGCAAGCTTTTGAAGAGATGCCTATGTATCCGATCGTCAGGTCGGTTAACTTTTCAAATGAAACCAGCAATGAAGGACTCACAAATATCTCGATATCTTTGGTGATATATGAAATAGAAAACGAAACATTTTATGAATAAAACATTATGAAGGGTTTTGTGACAATTATCGTTGCTGTTCTTATAGTGATCATCCTTTGTTGGATTGGGATCTCTGTGTATGATGCATCTAACGATGTTGAGATAAATCCTAATGCAGAGCAGTATATCAAGCCTATTAAACCTGAATTCGACCTTGAGGCTGTCGATGTAGTAACAGAAAAGATAGACAAATTACCCGTTTCCCCAAAGATATTTCACCTTCTGGATGAACAGACAAATCCAGAAAAACTACTTGATGATGCCAATACTGAACCAGCCCCCTAAGGAACTCAAGTTTATTATAAATGAAACATAATACCCCACAGCAAGTGAAAAGCCTGCAAAACTGGATCGAAAGATCATCGAAGATCTGTGATCAGGAGTCTTTGGATAATTCCTTCTGGATGCGGAGCTATTCCATATCGATATAATCCTCGAGTTTGTTCTGCATAGACTTCTCCTTTAATTTCTTGAGCGCCTTAGCCTCGATCTGACGAATTCTTTCCCTTGTGACACCAAATTCTCTACCTACCTCCTCTAGAGTTCGTGTGACACCGTCTTCTAGCCCGAATCGAAGTGATAAAACCCTCTTCTCTCTGTCCTGCAAAGTATCCAGAATATCTTTCATTTGGTTGCGCAGATATTCTGTAGTGGCTAGTTGTTCTGGAGATTTTGACCAATCGTCAGCGAGGATATCCTGAAGTAGGTTATCCTTGTCCTCTCCGATAGGAGTGCTTAAGGAAGCGGGGTTCTGCTTGATCTTTTCTATCTCGACAACTCGGGATGGTTCGATCTCCATCTCTTTGGCGATCTCATCTTGAGTTGGTTTTCGCCCTAGTTTGCTTGTTAAGATAGTTTGTACTTTATTGTACTTATTGATCGTTTCTATCATGTGTACTGGGATCCTGATCGTTCTTGCTTGATCTGCTATTGCTCGTGTGATTGCCTGTCTTATCCACCACGTTGCATATGTTGAGAACTTGAATCCTTTGTGATAATCGAATTTTTCAACTGCTCTCATCAACCCGATATTACCCTCTTGGATCAGATCGAGAAGCTCTAAACCTCTCTTAGCATATTTCTTAGCTATACTCACAACTAATCTGAGGTTTGCAGTGATAAGTAGTTGTTTAGCTTCGTGCTCTCCAGCCTCGATCCTCTTGGCCAAGATGACTTCCTCAGCTCCTGTCAAAAGCGGGATCTTACCGATCTCATGAAGGTATGATCTGATAGCATCAGTTGAGATGGTGGATTGTATGGTCTTTAGGATCCTGATCTTTTTCTCTAATGTGAGGGTTTCAGCGGTTTGCTGATCTGAAGGATCAATTGGATCTGGCTCGATAACCTCGATGCCAACCTCTTGAAGTTGGGCGAATATGCTGTCTAATAGATCGATATTATCTTCGGCATGAGGTAATTCAGCAAGGATATCTTCTTGCGTAAGAAAGCCTTGTTCCTGCCCTTTCTTGATCAACGCTGCAATCTTCTCTTCTTTGGTCTTTTTGGCCATTTAGATTGATGTGATATAATTTTATATATGTCCAATAAAACTAAAAGTAACAACAACAAAGATCAATCCGCTAGTACAGGTACGAGTGCGGGTCAGGACGGAAGTAAGAAGCAATTCTTTATTGATACTATCGCAAAGTTCTGTGACAAATGCGGGACCGAATATTCGATCACTGATATCCATATAGTGCAAGAGTCAAATTTCTCAAGCATTATACACTTTTCATGTTCAAATTGTAAATCTAACCATATTGCAACATTTATCAGGCCTATGGGCATGAGTAGCCGAGTTCCTGTAAATAGCGATCTAAGCGTGAATGAGATCTCCAGATTTGCGAAATTTGACAAGGTGACATCCGATGAAGTCCTTCAGTTATATGATGAATTAGAGAAGGTCGAGGATCGGATCATTGTCTAGTGTGTTGAATTGCAAGATACCAATGATCTCCAAAGCATCACCCCCTAAATATTTAGATCCCACTATCTTTCTCCATGCTAATTTGTGATCCATGGTGGCTTATCACTTGTATTCCCACATCAGTGGAAGCGAAAGATCTCTTTCTTGTGTGAATTGACTTGTTAGTTCGTTAACGCCACGATTAAGATCTGATGTCTCAACCACAGCCCATGTATCAGGATATTCTATAGACAATTTGTATGTACCAGGTGCAAGACCGGGCTGTTTGTAGATAAGAAGATCTAGGGATAGGGAATTTCCTGTTGTATCGAGAGGGAAATACCCTCCTTCCTCACGCTTAAGCTCATAGATCAGTTGCAACTGATTTGTACTGCCGGATGCAACGGTAAAGAATCCTCCAAAGACCTTTTTGCCCCCCTCTAAATATTCGTCTGGAGTTTGATCAAATCCCTCAGATGTGACCAGATCGGCTTCCTCAGGGACAAGGATCCTATGGTAATTTCGATAATCTCCTTCGGGATATGTGTTTGTGGTGGAATTATTCTTTACAGAAAGCAGGTAGGTGTATCTGATCGTGTCTTCGTCTACGAACCTCATTGTAAGGTCTGTTGTTTCTTCTAGGTATAGATTTGCCTTGTTTGATCCCCAATTCCATTCAACGGGCACAGGGGTCGCCAGATGCGCGTTTGTGATAGCACCACCCCACCCTTGCGAAGAAAAGAACAGATTCGCATCAGAATTTGATAGATTTACTAGAAGATGTTTCTTTATGAGTGAGTCATATAAAACATCTGCAACAATAGGATAACTATCCTTTTCAGTAAGGATCTTGGTAATCGAAGCATTCGCAAGATCAGCTATGAAAGTGCTTTTTCTTTGTGATCCGGGTTCAAATTCGTTATGGATCTCGATCAATTTTGTCTGTAAATTGTCAGCGGTCACGGACACCTGCTCTTCACCTACCTTTACTTCACCCCACTGTTCAAGAAGCATAGAGATAACGTTGGTATCCATAGCGATCACCCCATCTATTTCAAATGCTTTTCCGGCTTCACGGATAAAGAATGAAGCGTCCTTAGATGCAGTAGGAAAATCAGGATCCCAGTTTGATAATGACATTGACCAATTCTTTATATCAAGGGCATTTTGCATGGATTGTGGGGCTTCATACTCTTTTCCTTGTATCACGAGAAGCCCTTCAAGATCGTAAATATCTGATACATCAAGCTGTCTTATCTGCCCACCTTCGATACCAATGATCGCATAACTAGATAACCAACCCCCTGTAGATCTTATCTCACCGGGATTTTGGAGCAGTATAAGGTATCTTTGGCGTTCATCGACACCGAGCATTTCGGGTAGGAAATAGACAGTTTCTTTGAAAGGTTCGATCAACTTAGAAACTTCACGGTTGTTAGCCTTCAGTTCAGTGATAAAAGGTTGTAAACGGCTCGGAAAGTTCTCAACAGTAATTGTTTCTATTTGTGCAGAGGCAAATCTCAAAGATTCGCTCGCACGGATCAGTAGATTGCGGTTCTCTCTGAGTTCTTGGAGATAAGTTCGATACTCTGTTGTGGTTGTTGGATTACCATCGGAACCAAAAGATAGAGCGGGTTGAAACTCTTCAAAATACTGAGCTAATGGTGATAATGACACTGCCATGTCTTCAGCACCTTTCATCGCATAATCAGCAGCAAACACCATGATCTCAGTATCTTTACCTAATTCTGATCGACCAGTTATAGTAAATAGCCATGATAATCGACTGACACCTGTTTTGATTCGATCGATCTGTGTATCGGCTTCGGCGAACTTTGAAGCTGCACTTGTGAGATCGAATGACTGAAGATCTGCATATGCTGTTTTAGAAAGCTGATATGTTCTGTAACTTCCATATGTGATATTGGCTAGTGGGGTGATCAAGAAAAACGATATTAATAACATAAACACCAGTACAACAAAGAAGATAGCAAGGTCTTTCTTTGAGATCTTTCGCACAGAGGAACCGCTTTCCCCATCTTTCTTGCTTGTGGGTAATTTTGATAATACGGATCTGATAGGAGATACTATCTTATCTACTATATTCCCAAAAGGAGTTTTAACATTTTGAACTATCGAAAACGCTGATTTTTCTCCCTGCTTACTCTCTGTATCCTTTTTAACCTCCCAGGCTTTATTGTTGTAGGAATACAGCGACTTGAGAGTAGTTATAAAGGTCTGCTCGATAGTATGTTTAGGTTTCCAACCATACTGTTCAGCATTTGGTGCAGGTGTGTATTGTGATTGATACACAAAAGTATCGGAGTCCTGGTCGAAATGGATCCTTTTCGCCTCTGTATCAAGTTCTAAAAGCTTGTATGCAATAGATAGAGTCGTTAAAGGTTTTGGATAACTGAGAGTAATAACTTCTCCGCTTGTTTGATTGTCAAATGTTAATCGAAGTAACCCATACACAGCATCCTCAACATCGATCAGATAGTGATAATCCAAACCTTCACCCTTTATTGTTATCTTGTCACTATTAACAGCATCTAGCAGGATCTGTCGAAGGAGAGGATCACCATATCCAAAAAGTGAATTTCCCAAAAGCGACCCCATCCTGATTATGCGAACATTCAATCCTGACTTATCATAATGTTCTGCAGTGATAGTTTCTGTGTAACGTTGGATCTCAAGGTCAGAATACGGTTTTGGTTTACCATCTTCCATTTGAGTTATCTCTACAAGCCGTTTATTCTTCTCCAGAGAGGTTACTATAGAGGCTTTCGCTTTATGCTTTAATGCGACCTTGAGGCTTTTCTCGAGTTTATTCGATTCATCAAGAAAATCTTTACTACTGTACTGTTGCCCATCAGTGATAGCTGTAAACTGTAGATAGAAGAGATAGTCAAATCGCGGAAGAGTAGAAAAAAGTTGGTCCATTCCATCAAACTCTACAAAATCAACATTGGGATTCTTCTTAAGTTCTTGGATATGGTCTTTACTTTCCTTGTCAAACACATCTATGACAATAACCTTGCTACCCTGCTCTGTTAAGGTTTTTGCAAGTTCTCTACCGAAATTATTTGCTCCGTGAATGATCACGGATACAAGTGTTGTTGCTTTTACTTCTGATATTTCACTGCTCATCCTATTGTTGTGGATCTTCAATATTAGATTGCTCTGGATCGACGTTCTGATCTGTATTTTGGTCTGAATTCTGCTCTTGATCTTGAGGATTGGATGGATCCTCCGAATTTCCATCCGTATTTGCATTATTTGGATTTGCATCATTTGGTTCTGCAGGTTGTGTGACATCCAATAATTCCAGATCGGTAGGTATAGGAAGAAGTTTTACAGATATGTTGAGGTTTAGACCTTCTCTCACTATAGCTGGAAATACAACATCTTCAAAACCATCAGACTTGATCCTTATCTGATACTCACCAGTTTCGAGTTCACTTGAATAGATCGGTAGTTGGCCTGTGATATCGTCGTTTATATATACATCTGCTTTGCCTGGGAATCCTGAAATACTGATCAAACCGGAGCCTTTAACTCGTGGTGATTCGGTATAGTATAGGACATATCCAGCACTTACACCTGCAGGACCGATCTCAACATCAATAATTGATTCTGTATTCGGCATAAGCTCGATAAAGTAGATCTCCGGTTCGTAATAACCAGTTGTATCACTATCACGTGTGATCTGTATCTTATGAGGGCCGGGTTCTAGATCTGACAGATCAAGAGGTGTTTGTCCTATCTCGTTATCATCGATCAGCACAGTGGCAATGCCCCCAGATGTTGTTATTGAAAGGGAGCTTTCTTTATATAGCTCATTTGTGAATGGTAACTTCGAAAATAGCTCCGTTCCTGATATAGAGAACAGTAATATCGAAACAACGAAGGTGATAAGTATCACCGGAATTAGAATTATTAAGAACTTTTTCATAAATCCATTATAGATAGTTGAAAATTGCATGTCTAGAAGAAACTTCGATCAGGTGAAAATTAATTAACAAGTAGATCCTTAAAAATTTGCTTAATACGAATATTTCGATTCTGGAGACTCTTTCTCGATCTCCTTTTCCTTTTGTTTTAGGCGATTATTTGCGAGGACATGCATAGCAAGTATAAACAACAGAATTGCGAGGAAAAGCGACATGATGATCACCAGTCGATACGCTGCTGTTGATAATACAGCAATAATTCCAACAACCAATGCGATAGATACTTCAACCATCAGCACCTGTTTAACAGAGAGACCGATATGCAAAAGTTTGTGATGTAAGTGATTTGTATCAGCCATACGCATCAACTGTATAGGTAGGGTCATAAAAGACTTGATGCTATTGGGTCTGCGAACAGACGCTCTTTTCGATAGTACAAACAGGAAATCGGCTAAAGGAAGCATGATGATCATCAATGTCACAGCCACCTTAGTACCATTTATCACTGCTAATGTTGCTACTAAAAAGCCATAAACACTCTTCCCAGAGCTTCCTGTGAAGATCTTTGCAGGTGGGAAGTTATAAAATGTGAAGCCTGATAAGGCGCCAACTAGATACATACTTATAACAACTAAAAAGACCTGTTCGGATCTTGTAGCGATGACAAAGATCATAAGAAACGCAAGGGCGAGATTGCTCTCCATCAAAGCATCAACTCCACCCATCCACTTTACAGCATTGATCGCTATCATGAACCAGAGTATCAGGAATAGATCACCTGGCAAGACCAAACTTATCGGAATAAGCTTGTTTTCGAAGAATAGTCGAGTCCACTCTAGATCGATAGTTCCGTCAAAAGGAATCTTCACGATAGTTAGATCCACCAAAGAGGCGGCGACTATAAGTGATGCGATGAATTGAAATGAGAATTGTACTGTTGCGGGGAGATTATAGTAGTCATCTAAGACACCTATGATCGTGAGGATCGAGAGGGATATGATCAGGGGGAGCGTACTGCTATTGAGTCCAAAAACAACAATGATCAGAATTAATAATGGGAGCATAACAGCCAAGCCTCCAAGTAGAGGGACTTGGTTAGGGTTGATACGTCTCTTAGAATTCTCATATTTATTCAGTTTGTTCATCTTCCCTTCTTCAGTATCATTCAGGATATTGAATCTTCGTGCTATAGAGCCGATAACAGGGGTTAAAAGGAGGCTGACAACAAATCCTAGTAGTAAAGTTGGTAGATACTCGAAATAACGATGAAAATCGACCGGAAGGGATCTCAACAATGTGTTTGTCGTGAGAAAATCTTTAAAGTTCATACGATCAGATATATTCGGTTAAAAGTAAAAGGATCTTATAAAGCGTCGTAGATAAAGAGAAAGTTAAGACGATCAAAATGAAATAACTCATGTACTGTTTACGATTGTAGATCTTTGCCGTGGTCAAAATACTTACAAAAGTAAGTATACCACTAACGATCCAGACCAGCTCGAGATCTTCTCTGTTGACCAATCTCATATCTAAGTTGATGTAGTTGAGAAGGAAAGGCACCTGCTTAGGAAGCTCTCTGATACCGGTCGATATATAGTCAAAAAGTAAGTAGTTAAGTGAGATCGAAATGCCGATCAAAATAAGTACCGCCGGACTACGGATATACCTGATCGTCTCTACAAATCTCAATCTCTTAGCCAAAGAACTTTTAAACCCCCAGAATTTGTTTTGTAGGGGTTCCTTGAAACCAAGGTCGAGCTGTTCTACTTTTTCGACTGAGTCATTCTTCTTCACAATGCGATTATATCAGAATAGAGGGGTAGTGTAGTCAGTTATATTCAAATGACCAATACAAGAAATTTTGTAAGAAAGATATGTGAGTTGAATGTGAGATAGATCATAGCGAATATTTGCGTATCCCATGTGAGAAGATCCTCTTATATACAGCGATGATCAGATCTAGAGGCTTTGTTTTGTGTTAATAAACAGTTCTATGACTGCTTCGAGAGACAACTCCTCTGGTCTCAAGTTCTCAACAGAATTAGGAAGGGTAGTATTTTTGAATATTGGATTCTTATGCAACATCTTCCTTTGATTGTTATAAAGAGCCTTAACAAAGGAATTGTATCTCAATAAATCTTCTCCGAGTATCATCGGTTCTCTAAGCCTTTTGAATTGTATCAGGGCACTTGTGACCTTTGGTACAGGAAAGAAGTTTGCAGGAGCAATACTCATAATGACCTTGGTTTCAACAAAAGCATTAATAAATGAAGATAATCGATTGCCTTTTTTGGTTAGTAGATATTTTTCTGCTACCTCCTTCTGAATTATAAAAAATGATTCGGAAAAAATCCCAAAAGGCACTAAGTGAGAAATTATCTTCTTTGAGATATTGTAAGGAAGGGCACCGAAACATACCGATCCGCTATCTTTCTCCATCAGCTTAATTGTTTCTTCACGGGATATTTCCAGAATGTCGCGATTGATCAGCTTCAACTGAGGAGAATTGAGAGAAGAGAGAATTTGAGATAGTTCGTCATCTTTCTCAATAGCTACAACTGAGATTCCCTGTTTGATAAAGAGATTAGTAAAAACACCTGTTCCGGGTCCAACCTCAAGGATCCTTTTGGGCTGACTGTTTAGCACATACCGCACAATACTGTTTGCGAGATTCTTATTTCTGAGAAAGTTTTGTCCGAGACTTCGTTTAGGTTTCATTGTTGTACCTTAGATCTAAGACTCCGTCATGTAAACTGTATTTTCTCTCGCAAGATCGGCAAGTTGGACTTGTCGAAATATCATTGAGATCCCCATGGCAAACCGGGCAGGAAAGTATCGAGAGGGGGTTTTTCTGGTCGGAGATATCTTTGCGACTACCCACTTTTTTATCCTCCAGGCCATTCGAATCTCTCCCAGAAAGACCTTCTCGGACATGGGGAGAGTTCTTCTCTAGGTCTAGAAAAACTGCTGGTGTTAACTGTGCCCAAGACATCGTATATTGCAAAAAACGCTCTAATAAGAGTGAGATTGACAGTGGTAGTTTAGTTAGAGGAGTCGACCTGAAAAACGAAGTCGAACGTGCTGATAATGTCTTGAAACCGGCAGAAGTTGATATCTCGTTTAAATAGAGTGGGTGATAATTTAAGAAGACTACGGATTCTCCCTTTGTACCCTCATTATTACCCTGTTGTGGTTGTTGATAAGGTTTCACGTTGAGAAATTTCTCTCTTTCTGCTTTCTTAAGTTTAAGAACATTCTTCAAGTTTCTTTTATTAGCATACTCTAGGATAAACCTCCCTCCACTTGTAAATATTCTAGATATTTCATCAAACAGTTTAGATTGATCATCAATATGGTGTAGAACCCTCACCATCATCCCCCCATCAAATACAGAGTCTTTAAAAGGCATGTAGTAGGCATTTGCAGCCACTAAAGTTGTGTTGGGGAATCTCGAGAGTATCTCCTGTTTATTTCGCAAAAGAGTTTCCAATGAGTAATCCAGAATGTAAATGTGGTCAGCTCGATCGTAATACTCGTCGGTCAGCCTACCGTATGAGCCTCCAATATCTATAAATCTTTCGAACCTTTCTCCTTTGAGTATCGACCGTAAGGCTATTCGTTCTGCCCCATCCTCGTACTTTCGTCTATCCCAGAAAGTACTGTAATCGTAATGATATTTATCATAGTCTGCTAATTTTGTCATCGAGTGAACGTATCTGAGAAGTTAGTTGCAATAATTGTTGTGTGAGTTCATCAATCTTTATATCATCATTTTCCTCCTCAGCGATAGCGAGTTGTCTTTGTATCGAATTGAGTTTTTTTGTCTTATTTGTCATTCGGATCCGCATATATGCTTCATTGAGGCTTGATATAGGGTCTTTTGGTTCCGGGATCTTATCTTGTCTTAGAGCTATATCAGTAAGGATCTGTTTTGCTTGATCACTTATTGCGGATGATTCGGCAATTGTTCGCATAGATGGGTCTTCTGATGAGGCGAATTGCGAAATTATTTCTTTGTAAAAGGGATTTGTAAACTCATTTATGTTTAATGAATGAAATTTTTTGTAATCTCCGATCTTGATAAGAAGCGCGATTAGGTAAGTTTCAGGGTCGTTGATATTTATATCTGTTGGAGCTGTATTCTTACGATCACGACTCGATGCTCCAGAGGTTTTGACAGGAGGCGTACCTTTCATTGGACCAATGTCTTGTGATATAGCACCGGGATTTAGTTTCGTGATCTTCCTAAATTTTTTGGTTAGATGCTCTCTAACCATCGGGTCGGTTAAGTGAATAAGTGTTTCTTTATGAAAATCTACCAACTCTCTTTCTTGTGTGATATCTGTCAGATCTAGAGAATCCAGTTTTCGTGCAAGTATGTAAGAGTAGGCATCCATCTTTGATGAGAGAGTCCTTTTAGTTTTGCTTACCGATGCCTGGATCGACTCGTCTAGGTCTTTATACTCACCGGTGTTTGTTGCATATACATTGAAACCTTTCGAGATCGCGATATGAAAAGCGCGCTCAAGAGCCTTTTGTCCTGCTTCGTCATTATCAAACAGGATCAGTAATCTTTTTGAGTATCTGCCTAAAGAATCAAGTTGTTGTTCTGTAAGTGCAGTACCTAATGGAGCTATCACATTTCTGATACCAGATGCGTATGCTGATATGACATCCATCTGTCCTTCGGTAAGGATAGTGAGGTTCTTTTTCTTTATCTCACTTTTGTTCTGATACAAGCCGAAAACAGTGTTACTTTTGTGAAATATTGGAGTTTCAGGGGTGTTAAGATATTTAGGACCGAAATTATCACCAGGAAGTTGACGGCCTGAATATGCAACTATCTTTCCGTAGATATTCCATATCGGGAACATTAAGCGATTTATGAATCGATCCTTTATCCTACCTGAAGTATCAGTTACTAAACCACTCTCAATTATCACTCTATCGGAATAACCCTTCGTATGTAAGTAATTGTATAAAAGACCGCGACCAGGTGCGAAACCTATCTTGAATTCCTTTAATGTTTCAACTGTCAACCCCCTTTTCTGCGCATAAGTAAGCGCTGGTTTATACTTATGTAATTCAGCATAAAAAAATTCAGAGGCAGTTGCGTTAATATCTTCTAGTTTTGAAAATCGTGTATTTACTGGTCGTTTCTTTATCTCAACCCCAGCCTCTTTAGCGAGTTTTTCGAGAGCTTCCGGAAATTCGATATGCTCGATCTCCTGTATGAAATTGAATATATCTCCTCCTTTGCCACATCCGTAACATTTGAAACGTTGTATCTCCGGGTTCACCATGAATGACGGTGTTTTCTCAGAATGAAAAGGGCAGTTTCCAGCCCAATTCTTACCCATCTTCCTCAGATGCACATACTTTTCGATAGTTTCGACAATATCGAGGCGTTCTTTGACCTCTTGTGCGGAATTTTGAAAATCATTCATATTGTCCTAATTATCGCAGATAACGGAGGTTGATTCTAGGCTACAGGTTAATGTACCAATACCATCTGCTACTGGTATCTGTACCGGAGTCTCTAGGTTGTTGATAAAAACTTTGGTTACCGAGGGAACTCCGGTTATGAGTTCAAATGTCTCTTTGATCGTGAAAGACTGCTCATAACCATTTGGCAAGATCTCTCCGGTAACTTGTGAGCCATCAACGATAGTTTGTACCCATGCATCTCCACCTGATATCTGTACTTTGATCGAGTCTGTCACAACGACCTCTTCGACCTCAGGCTCTTTTTCCTCGACAACCTCCTCTTTAGGTTCATATATTACGGTAAGGACCTTTACGCTTTCCTTGGATACGTTGTTCTCCTTTGAGGTTCTGATACTTATTGTGTTTGTTCCAGGTACAAGATCGACTTCTACCTGAAATGTCCCATCGTTGTTGATCTCTATACTATTTCCGTTTACTTGTACGATACTATTAACATCTGTGAGACCTTTTATTTCGAGGGGGGTTGTATCTACTGTCACATCGTTCTCTGGAGTGATTATCGTAATCTGTGGTACTTTTTGAAAATTGTAGAGTTGGAACATTAAGAAGAGAAAAACCGCTAGAACAGAAGCAGAAAGTATCATTCCGATAACAAACCTTGATGAGATGTTGAGGTCTCTGATGGTAGTATCTCTGATGGCAATGGTCTTCTTGGGTGATCTTTTAACCGTTCTACGATAGATCGCTACGATCTTTTCGGTATTTAATCCAAGTGCGGTTGCATAATTTTTTATAAATCCTAAAAGAAAGATCTCATTATCAAACTTCTCGAATTCATCAGCCTCAATAAGCTCAAGATAATGTTTCTGGATCTTTGTTTGCTCGGCGATCTCAAGGATCGAACGCCCCAGCTCCTCTCGTCTTGTTGATAGGATCTTACCTACCGTCAGCATATTATTTTGTGAAATGGGGTATTCGGTCATTCGATCTCATCTTCGACCATTGGCGATTCATTTGATGGACCTTTGATCTTGTTTAGGAGTTCCTCTTTACTGCGGATCAGTACGTCTCTTGGTTTACTCCCATCTTGTGGTCCAACAACGCCTAGTTTGTGAAGTTCCTCAATTAGGTTAGCAGCGCGATTGTAACCTATTTTCAATCTCCTTTGTAGCATCGAAGCTGAAGCCTTACCCTCATTGATACAGACATCGACAGCATCCGGAAAAAGTGGCTCATCTGAGATACCACCGATCCCTACAAGAGTTCCGTCTCTTAGCATCGGCTCTGGTTCTAAAATCCCTGCCGGCTTTGGCTCTCCTTGTGATTGTGAATGAAGGAATTCAGCGAGTTTTTCAGTATCGATCGTGTCTGTGAAAGCCCCCTGTATCCTCACAGGCTTGATAATGTCAGGGGATTTGAAAAGCATATCTCCTCGTCCGATTAGTGCCTCTGCACCACCTTGGTCGATGATCACCTTCGAGTCTACCTGTGTAGAAACACTAAATGCCATACGTCCAGGCACGTTAGCTTTGATAACACCCGTAATGATGTTTACACTAGGGCGCTGGGTAGCAAGGATGAGATGTATACCAACCGCACGAGCCATCTGAGCCAACCTTAAGATGTGTCCTTCGACCTCAAGACCTTTTGTTTGCATTAGGTCTGCCATCTCGTCTATGACGATTACTATGTATGGCATTGTTAGACTTCCTGATTTTCGATTGTATTCAATGATATTTTTTGTACCCAGTTGCTTTAACAATCTATATCTCGTGTGCATCTCCTCTACAGCCCATTGAAGTGCATGAGCAACATTTTCCATATCCGTTATCACAGGTACGAGTAAATGAGGGATACTATTGTATGGGGCTAATTCGACCATCTTAGGGTCAACAAGGATCAGCTTTAGTTCATCAGGAGTTTTTGTCATCAGTAATCCTGTAAGTATCGAATTGATACCAACGGATTTTCCGGTACCTGTTGCTCCAGCTACTAATAAATGGGGTAATTTCGCTAAGTCTTTTATGAAGATCTTTCCTGCGACATTCTTCCCTAGGGCAAGTGGTAGCTCTAGGTCTCCATTTTGACTCTTCACTTCATTTATCAGATCCCGGATATAGACGAAGTTTGGTGTGGGGTTTGGTATCTCTATACCGATCAGTGATGAGCCTGGGATAGGTGCTTCTACTCTGATCTGTGATTCGGAGGTTGCCAAAGCTAGTGCAAGGTCATTAGTGAGATTCTTAACTTTCGATACTTTTGTACCTACTGTGATACTGAGTGCATACTGTACAACGGTCGGACCGATCGTTATCTTGTTAACCTTTGAATCTATATCGAAGCTTTTCAAGGTTTTTTCTATCACCACAGCATTTCTTTTGTGTATTTCTTTATCCTGTGGTTTCATCACCGGTTCAAGTAACAGATCTATAGGAGGATATGTCCAGTTCAAATATTTTTGTGGTCCAGTGATGCCTTCAGCTCCATCATCTCCACCATTGTCTATCACGTCGACTGGATCCGGATTGGTTGTAAGGTCTATTTCATCTTTATTTCCGGGTTGTGCTACTGAAGGTTGATATGGAGGGATGTCAGCTGCAGACCCATCCTCTATACCTAGCTCATCCTGGTGTGTGTCTTTGCCACCGATGAAGCTCCCTAACAACCCCTTTTTCTCTGGTTTTATACTCTGTCCGTCTTCGACCACTTCAATTTCATTTCCATCTGCTTGCTTAGCATCCTTACGTGAAAAGATCCCAAAGATCGCAGTGATGGTATTAATGATGCTCTCCAGACTTGTACCAGAGATCATAGAAAAAGCTATAAGTGTGAGTATTATTATGACAATAAATTCGATGAATCCTCCCACAGCGTTATATAAGGAGAGGTGAAGGGATCTGCCGATCGTTCCTCCGTACCCAGATAAGTCTGTCAGCTTTTCGAGTTCGTCCTTTGGAGCCCAAAAGGTAAAGAACAGTGATGAGGCTATCGCTGCCAAGAAAAAACCAGAAAAAGTCTTTAAACTACGTAGATACTTTGAATCTGTCAGGAATCTTGCGGAAAATACTATCAGAGTCATACCCCAAAATAATGATGAAAGACCAAAGAATGAACGGATCTGATCTAAAAGTGTGGCGTCAGAGAAAAAGGGGGAAAATGTTACCGTAGTACCGACAACAAAGATCGAAAGGCCAAATAAGATACGCGTTTCTTTACTATGTATCGTGAGTTGTTTCTTTTTCTTCTTGGGCATTACAAGATATTTTACAAGTTTAATAGCATTAATGCTAGTTATCGCATTTATATCATGTCCTGAACTATTCGATATGATACATTTGTTATAAATTAACAGTTGCTAAAATTTATTTATTTGCTATCATGTGCCAATGGTTTTAAACAATTCCGACATTATCAGCACAACAGACAGAAATGCCTGTTGACATGTCATTATCCATATGTTAGTATCCCTTCGATTCGCTGAAATTTATTATACGCATGCTATTTTTTATCGGTCTAGTGTCCCTACACATTTGAAACATATAGGTGAGTCAAAGCCGTCGCGTCGCGGCTAGGTTTTTATCTATAATCTCATCGGAAAAAGTAAATATGGCTGTCAGAACACCCTACACTAATCGATCAGGTAGAGTCAACCTAGGAGTTGTTGACCTACAACAGATACAATTTCCAGATCTGATCGAGGCTCAACTTAGATCTTTTGAGGAGTTTTTACAAACAGGCTTTCAGACTCTCTTTAATGAGATAAACCCTGTCAAAGACTCGATGGAGCGTATGTGGACCTTGTATTTCAAGGATTTTAGATACGATAAACCAAACCGAAGTATGGAAGAAGCTACTGAGAAGGGTCTTTCGTATGACGCTCCGCTTTATGCTACTGCACAGTTGATGAACAATCGAACTGGCGAGATCAAGGAGCAAGAGATCTTTATTGCTGATGTACCCCTGATGAGCGATCAGGGTTTTTTCATTATCAATGGTGTTCGTAGAGTTGTGACACATCAGATAGTAAGAGCTGAGGGAGTTCTATTCGAAGTGACTGACAAGTTGCCAACGCGAAACCTTTATAGTGCAAAACTGATGCCTGAGAGGGGTCAGTGGTATGAATTTGAAGTAAATAAGCATAATGTTATCTCGATCAGATTGGCACAGAAGAGACCAAAGATCTTGGTGACAGAGCTGTTGAGAGTTTTTGGTTATGAGACCGATGAGCAGATCCACGAACTCTTTAAAGATGTAGATACTAATGAAGATCATAGATTTATCGAATCTACCCTTGCTAGAGACTTCACTCGAACAAAGGAAGAGGCAATAATAAATGTATACAATAAGGTACGACCTGACGAAAGCGTCACACTTGATAGTGCTGAGAAGTACATCAAAGGTCATTTCTTCAATAATAAGAGGTTTGATCTAGGAAAGGTTGGACGTTATCAGTTAAACAGAAAACTGGGAACCACATACGATGTTGAAGGCGATGAGTGCAAATTGTATGTTGACGATATCATTCTGATAATAAAGCGTTTGATCAATATCCATAATGGAGTTGTTCAACCGGATGATATCGACAGTCTTTCAAATAGAAGATTGAGGAGTGTTGGAGAGGTGTTGGTTGACCAATTGAGAGTGGGTGTTAGGAGGGTTGAGAAGAATATACGTGACAAGATGAGTATGTATGGTGAGGATGCAAAACTTACTCCTTCTATGTTGATCAGTGCAAAACCTGTATCTGCAGCAATCCTGACCTTCTTTGGCTCTAATCAGCTGTCAATGTTCATGGATCAGGCAAATATCCTTTCAGAATTAGAAAATAAGAGAAAGATCACTGCGGCTGGACCTGGTGGGCTTACAAAGGAACGAGCATCATTCTCAGTACGTGAAGTTCACCACACACATTATTCAAGGGTTGATCCTGTGACCAGTCCTGAGAGCGCTTCTATTGGTGTTGTGAACCAGTTGGCCGTCTTTGCCAGAGTCAATAAATACGGATTTCTCGAAGCACCTTACTATCCAGTGATCAATACGGTAAAAGGTGTTGCTAAAGAATTAGAAAACAGGATACCTCTTGAGGATATCAAATCAGGCAACAAGATAATTGCTAGGGCAGGTGAGGTGATGACATCTGAAGTCGCTAAAAAAGTTGCAACCCTGAAGTTGGATGAGGTACAGATCGTACCTTATATAGGCACAGAGGTAGTCTATCTAGATGCGTCTACTGAAACTGAGCAGAATATCACAATGTATGGAGTGGAGCAGGATGAGTACGCCAATATAACTGCACCGGTCGTACCTGTGAGGCATGAAGGAGACTTTCTTATCCAGGATGTAAGGTTGGTGAGCTATATTGATATTGTGCCTTCACAGCAAGCAGGTGTGGGTATGGCACTTATTCCTTTTGTAAATCATGACGACTCCAAGCGAGCCCTTACTGGTTCAAACCAGCAGAGACAAGCAGTACCTCTGATCAAGCAACAGGCTCCTCTTGTTGGTACAGGATATGAAGAGATCGTTGCCAAGCAATCCGGCTGGGGTATTTATGCTGAGGATGATGGAGAGGTGATCTTGGTCGATGCAGCAACACTTATTGTGAATTATAAAGAAAAGGGGAGGAAAGAATACAAATTAACCAAATTCTTTAGGTCAAACTATGACACCTCTTTCTCACAGAAACCGATCGTTGATCTAGGACAGAAGTTTAAGAAGGGTGAGATACTTGTTGATGGTCCTACGATGAAAGATGGAGAGTTGGCTCTTGGTACAAATATACGAGCTGCACTAATGTTCTATGAGGGTTTCAATTATGAAGATTCGGTGATCATCTCTGAGAGATTAGTTAGAAATGATGCTCTAACCTCGATCCATATCAAGGAATACGCTATAGATCTTAGAGATACTGAACTGGGTCCTGAGGTATTGACTGCAGATATTCCTCATGTGAGTGAGCGAATTTTGCAGAATCTAGATTTTGATGGTGTAGTGAGAGTAGGAGCTAGAGTTACTGGTGGAGATATCCTCGGTGGAGTAGTAGCTCCTCGTGGTGAGCAGGAATTAACTGCAGAAGAGAGGCTTTTGAGAGCTATATTTGGAAAATCAGCTAGTGAGGTAAGGGATGTTTCACTTAGGGTTCCGCATGGTAGCAAAGGAATTGTCGTTAATACACAAGTACTATCTGTAGATAATGATGACAAGTTAAAACCTGGTGTCTTGAAGCAGGTGAAGGTTTGGGTCGCAGAGACAAAGAAGCTAGATTATGGAGACAAGATCTCTGGAAGGCATGGAGATAAGAACACAGTTGCGGCTATACGACCTGTCGAAGATATGCCTTTCACTGCTGATGGAGAACCTGTAGATATCGTTTTGACACCAACGTTTGTAAAGAGAATGAATATGGGTCAGGCATTAGAGGTTCATTGGGGTAGGTATGCATCCCTACTGGGTAAGAATCTCGCCTTCCCATTATTTGAGGATATTAATGAAGAGTGGGTGAGAGAGCAGTTGAAGAAGGAAGGTTATGATATGGATCAGAAAGTAGATCTATATGATGGTCGTTCTGGTAACAAGTTCCCTAGGAAAGTGACTGTAGGTGTGAAGTATGTATTGAAATTGAAGCATATTGCAGATGAGAAGGTCCATGCACGATCTACTGGTCCGTACACCCTGGTCACCCAGCAACCACTAGGTGGTAAAGCTCAAATGGGAGGACAGAGATTTGGAGAAATGGAAGTGTGGGCATTAGAAGCACACGGTACTCCTTATGCTCTACAAGAGATGCTGACGATCAAATCTGACGATGTAAAAGGACGAGCGGCTGCATATAAGGCGATCATCCATGGCGAAAAGATAGAGGCAGTAAATATTCCGGAGTCATTCAAGGTTCTTGTGAAAGAATTGAATGCGCTTTGTATCAATATGGATCTAATTTCAACTAAAACCGAGGAAGTAGAATATGAAAGCGAATAAGAAGACATTCAGACAGGACTACTCAGACTTTGATGCTTTGAAGCTGACATTGGCTTCTCCGGAGCAGATCCTTCAGTGGTCGTACGGCGAGGTCACAAAGGCAGAAACTATCAATTATCGAACATTTCGAACAGAACCGGAAGGTCTTTTCTGTGAAAAGATATTCGGACCGTCAAAGAATTTCGAGTGTTTCTGTGGAAAATATAAGAAGGTACGATATAAAGGTATCGTATGTGATAAATGTGGTGTTGAGGTCACTTCAAAAGATGTTCGAAGGGAGCGAATGGGACATATCGAACTTGCAGTACCTGTGACACACGTTTGGTTTGCTTATGGTGTACCAAACAAGATGTCTATAGTATTAGACATGTCTCACAAAAAGATGCTCTCAGTGATCTACTATACGAGATATATGGTGATCGAGGTTGATGATGAACAAAGAAAACCGAAACTCGCCGAATTGGATGAATATCAAAAGAAAGCAAGGGAAGAGCTTCAGAAGCAGCTTGATGAGGATCTGGACGAGATCAACGCTCAATTTGATGAGCAAGTAGCAGAGATCAAGAAAGCAAAACTTGATAAATCAAAGTCCGACTTCAAGACAAATCAGATCAATCATAAGAGATCCCAAGCTGTTGCAAAGGTCAGGCGAGAGTATGCAGCACATGAGGAAGAGTTAGATATGTTCTACGCCAAGCTCGCCAAACTTATCAATGAAGTCGAGATCGGGTCAAACCTGACTGAGGATGAGTATGTAGACCTTGCTGATAGAGACCTGATCTTCTTTGAAGCGAAAATGGGAGCAGAAGCAATCCAGCACCTATTAGAAAAGCTTGACTTAGAGAGTGAAGTTAAGAATCTTAAGGCGATAATAAAAGCTGAAAAATCCAAAAATAAAAAACTTACATACATCAGACGACTTCAGTATATAGAGGGTTTTCTCATCAACAAGATAAACCCAACATGGATGATCGTTAATGTTCTTCCAGTCATTCCTCCAGAATTGAGACCTATCATCCCTCTATCAGGAGGTAAGTTTGCAACATCAGATCTTAACGATCTTTATAGGAGGATCATCAACAGGAATAATAGGTTAAAGAGATTGATAGAGATCGGAGCTCCAGATGTGATCCTAAGGAACGAAAAGAGAATGTTACAGGAGTCGGTAGATGCACTGATCGATAATAGTCATAGACCAAGTAAGCCAATGCTCAATAGTAAGAGATTGCCTTTTAGATCACTTACCGACGAACTTAGAGGTAAAAAAGGTATCTTTAGAAGGAATCTACTTGGTAAACGAGTGGATTACTCTGGTCGAGCGGTGATAGTTGGAGACACAAGATTGCGATTACACCAATGTGGACTTCCAAAGTCAGTAGCTTTAGAGATGTTCAAACCGTTCGTTATACACGAACTAATTGAAAATGAACTCGCTCCAAATATCAAAGTAGCTAAAGAGATGATCGATGAGGCAGAAGATGTTGTATGGGATATTCTTGAGGAGATAATCAAGGATAAACCTGTACTTCTAAATAGAGCTCCTACACTTCACAAATATAGTATCCAGGCATTTTATCCAGTATTGGTAGAGGGAGATGCTATCAGGATCCACCCATTAGTATGTAAGGCATATAATGCTGACTTTGATGGTGACCAGATGGCTGTTCATGTTCTTTTGACCGAAGAAGCACTACAAGAGGGTAAGGATAAGATGCTTTCAACAAAAAATATCGTAAGTATCGCAAATGGTCAGGTTCTCGCTAGTCCAACTAAGGATATGTTATTAGGATTTTATCTATTAACGGACCTCAACGAGGTCGAGAAACCACGACTGTTTGCAGATAAGAACTCTGCGATCAGAGCTTATGAGCAGGATCAGATCGGTGTTGACGAGGCGATCTATGTGAAGATCAATGATGAGATGTACAAGACTTGTGTTGGAAGATGTATATTCCATGATCATTTACCTAGTGACTATCCATACATAAATGAAAGGATAGGGAAATCAGAAATAGAAACCATCATTACTGATATTAAGAATAGATACCCTGCAGAAGTAACAACTGAGCTTTTGGATGAATTGAAGACACTCGGTTTTGAGTATGCAACAAATCTTGGCTTCTCATTTGCTATGCAAGACTGTGATGTGAGCATAGATCTAAAGAGCAAGATCTCAGAGATGGATGCAAAAGAGATCCAACTACAGGAGAACTACCAACAGGGACTACTTACATTCAATGAGAAAAAGGCACTTTCCACAAATATGTGGAGTGAATTCACCGAGCAGTTAGCTGAGGAAGCATGGGCAGACTTGGACAAGAATAATGCTATTTATGAAATGGTGAACTCTGGTGCAAACGGTGGACAGATCCAGACCAGACAGATCATTTCTATGAAGGGATTAGTAAGGAACTCCGCGGGTCAATGGATCCCACTACCTATCCGAGGTAACTATCGAGAGGGTCTATCTTCGTTCGAGTACTTTGTAGCTACAGGAGGAGGAAGAAAAGGTGTTGCTGACATGGCACTAAGAACAGCATCGTCTGGATATCTCACGAGAAGATTGTGCGATGTTGCTCATGATGTGATCATAAGGATGGATGATTGTGGTTATGACGGAGAAGGTTATCAGATAAGACGAAAAGACATCAGAAGGATCTCTTTTGAGGATACTATCTACGGAAGAGTAGCATCCCAAGATGTCGTTGATAAGGATGGAAATGTTGTTGTGAAGAAAAATGACGTTATCACAAGAGATATTGCAGATAGATCAGCTGAATTAGGGATAGACAGTCTATATGCTCGATCACCAATTACATGTGAAGCACCTATGGGTATCTGTAAGAAGTGTTATGGATTTGATATCGAACAGGGTGAAGATGTAGAAATGGGTAAAGCTGTTGGTATCATCGCTGCTCAATCTATTGGTGAACCAGGAACACAGATGACCTTGAGATCATTCCACTTCGGTGGCGCTATGAAGGTTGATATCACGCAGGGATTGCCAAGAGTAGAAGAACTCTTGGAAGCCAGAACACCAAAGGCTGAGGCTGAGATCTCCAAGATCGATGGAAAAGTAAATGTAGAAAAAGCAGAAGACGGATCTGCGACTATCCTCATAAAAGGTAAGAAGAAGGTCAGTCGGATCTATGTAGTAGGTGAAGCTAAGAAGGTGAATGTATCTCATGGAGACAAAGTAAAAACTGGAGATGTATTGTTTATAGACAAACTTAGCACTGAGAAGCAGGCTGTAGTTGATGGTGTCGTAACAATAGATGCAGGCATAATGAAGCTAGAGGGATATGTGAAGGCTGAAGAAACGGTCAATGTACTTCCTGGGTTTACAGTTCTTGTACAAGATGGTCAAGAGGTTGTTGCAGGAACTCCGCTAACAGAAGGATCTATAGATCCAAAGAAACTTGCTGAGGTTGCAGGAATTGAGAAAGCTCAAGAATATGTTGTTCGTGGAGTTCAGGAAGTCTTTGCAGAGCAAGGTGTACAGATCGATGACGTACACGTTGAGATCATTGTCAGACAGATGGCAAGGATGGGAATGATAATGGATCAGGGAGATTCTGATCAGTTAGTAGGATCATTAGTGAACGTGTTTGTTGCCGAGGCAAAGAATGAACTACTTAGAAAACAAGGAAAGAATATCGCACTTGTACAGCAGAAATTGATGGGTATAAAGACCTCAGCATTAAAGACCGAAAGTTTCTTGTCAGCGATGTCCTTCCAAGAACAGGTCAGAGTACTCACGGAATCATCCATCATCGGTAAGATCGACTACCTACGCGGTATGAAGGAGAATGTTTTGATAGGTAGAAAGATTCCTTCCGGAGAAGAAGCTGAGTATGATGAGATCACAGATCTTAAAGAAGTAGTCATAGAATAACTTATGTTGTATAATCCAACCCATGCCGACAATTAACCAACTCGTAAGAAAACCTAGGAAATCAAAGCAACTAAAGAGACGATATAAAGCTCTTGCTACGAATTTCAATCCGTTGAAGAATAAATACACTACAAGGAACAATCCTTTCAAACGTGGTGTATGTCTTCAGGTAAGAACCGTGACACCAAAGAAGCCTAACTCTGCTTTACGAAAGATCGCACGTGTTAGACTTTCAAATGGTCAAGAGGTGACTGCTTATATACCTGGAGAAGGTCATAACCTACAGGAGCATTCTGTAGTTATGGTCAAAGCTGGAAGAAAACGAGACTTGGTAGGTGTTAGATATATTGTTGTTAGAGGTAGATATGATGCAGCAGGGGTAGAAGGCAGAAAGAAAGCAAGATCAAAATACGGTGCAAAATCATCTGAATAATTTCAACACGACCAAAGATGCGAGGAAAGCGTGCTAAAAAAAGAAAAGTGCAATTAGATCCTAAGTACGGAGATGATCTAATGGCAAGATTTATTAATAAGATCATGTTACATGGTAAGCGAGGTACAGCTGAGCAGATGTTCTACGATGCTCTTGAAGCAGCCGCAAAGAAAGTAGGAGTAGACCCATTGGAATTCTTAAATACTATGACAGATAATGTCAGACCCGCATTAGAGATCAAAGCTCGACGTGTCGGAGGAGCAAACTATCAAGTCCCAGTACCTGTGAGTCCAACACGACAGGAAACTCTTGTGATCCGATGGATGGTTGATGTTGCAAGGTCAAAAACAGGTGATTCATTCACCAACATACTTATGAAGGAAATGTTGGATGCTTATAATGGCACCGGTGATGTCGCTAGGAAAAAGGAAGATACTGAAAGAATGGCAGAAGCCAACAAAGCCTTTGCACATTTCAGATGGTAGATCGTTATTAACAACTTTAATTCTGATGATAAAAGAGGTCTGATGACCTCTTTTTTAATCTCCACACCGTTAGTAATTGGAGTCAAAACCCACACGTTCATATTTTCCGTACATAAACCGATACCTAATGAATTGATAGAGGCGCTAAATATAGGTCTAGGGTATTGTCGAGGTGTTGTGGAGTTGTTGTTCGTGTTAGTACGAAAGGATCTCTCTGTCTCAGGCTTTTGTAGAACGTACTGGATCCCATGGTCTATCCCGATCTTTCTTTTTGAACCTATCGGCAAAAGCTAATACCCAAGCAATTGATCGTATCGGATAGAGACATAATGACCAGATGTACTGTTTTGGACTCTGGGCGTACATCAATGGGAATAGAATAAACTCCAATTCTTTTCGTAAGGTTCTTTGATCATCTACCGAGGTTGAAAACTTCTTATGAAGCTCGCGGTTTCCTTCGATATTTCTTCTTCGTTGTTTAAAATAATCGGTGAGGTTCTTTGGGTATGTAACAAATACCTTTGCCTTGGGACAATAAGCTAGCTTCTTACCTTTCTCGAATATCTGGATCGAAATGTAAGTATCGTCAATGTATCCAGGTGCATAGCGTAGATCATTGTTCCGAAAAGCCAGCAAATAACCACTAAGAGGGAAGTAGGCATTCTCACCCATCAGATAACTCCCAACACTTTCTGTAAAAACCTTTGTTCTTTTCACATGGGCAACAGTGGTGAGTAGATTTGCTAAGTAACCCATAAAAGTTGTTTTTGTATCAGTGGGTAAAGGCCTTCCGGTTGCGCCACCTACATCTTGGTCCTGGAAAGGCTCCAAGAGGTATTTTAAGGCTTCTTGGTCAACAAATACATCACCATCAGACATTACGATGAGTTCACCCGTAGAGACCTCTAAGGCTTGGTTCAACGCATACGCTTTTCCTTTCAGAGGGTCAACGATCTGTTTGTACCGCCCAATTATCCCTAGTTCAGTAGCGACCTGATTCCCTGCGCTCAAGGTCGGTTCGTCGGGTGAGACCTGTATGATCTGAAAATCCAAACCTGCTTTTTGTGCAGAGGTCACAAGAGCCTTTATCGATCTGCCTATAACGTTTTCCTCTTGATACCCTGCAATGATTATTGTCGTCTTGTTCATTCTCACTATTATATACAAAAAAGACCGGCTTGCACCGGTCTCATGATATTCACAAATATTCTCACAGATAGCTCTATTTACTCTGCTGTTTCTGTCTCTTCAGCTCCTTCAGCACCCTCATTTGCTTCTGCATCTTCTTCATCCTCAGTTTCTTCAACCTCTGCCTCAACAAGTTTCTGTAGTTGGGCGATCGTCACTATAGCTCTATCGAGGTGATCTTGATTAGGTAAGGTAAGTCCCTCAGGAAGTTTCAATTCGCCTAATGTAACCGTGTCACCAGGATTTGCCATCCATGTGATGTCGATGATTATTGAATCCACCATATCTTTTACTTTACCTCTAACCTCTACGGTTTTTGTAGGTGTTACCAAAACTCCGAGATTGTTCTTAACTGCAGGTGATATCCCTGAAAGTCCGATAGGGATCTCAAAGGTCATGTCTACATCCGGATCGATCTCAAAGAATGAGATATGTCGGATGTTACCTCGGATGGGGTCAAAATCGGTGTCCTTGATCAATGCTCGAACCTCTCTTCCATCATAATTGATGTCTACGATAGTGGATGTTGTGGCCTCAGTCATCAGTCGCTCCAAGTCACCTTTCTCGACTTTTGTATTGAAGGACTCTCCGTTCCTGTTGAACAAAACTGCTGGAACTTCACCACCTAAAAGAAGTCTTCTGGCTTTTTTCCCAGTGAGCTCTCGTTTCTCTAGTTTGATTTTCTGCATAGTAAAACATACTTAGTTGAATGACGGTGTGATTGTATCAGAAGAAAATACCCTTTGCAACAATAAAAACAGTATTTCTTGACACGGGCTTGTGCTTGCACTATTATCATTGGCAGTTAACCTCTTTATTTGCTAAATCTTGTATCTAACAGAAAGACAAAAGAAGATATTGTTGGCGATAATTGAAGAGTATATGAAAGACCCGCAGGAGGTGGGTTCTACTCAACTTGTGAAAAATTATAATCTCAAAGTCAGCTCTGCAACAGTACGTAATGAGATGGTCAAGCTCATGGATATGGGTTACTTAGATAAAAGTCATGTATCCTCAGGTAGATTACCAACCGATCTTGCTTTTAGGTTATATCTAAATGAAGGGGTGAGCGGAAAAGTTGATAATAACCTTTCACTAGTAAAGATCCGTCAAGGTATCTTTAGAGTGAGATTTTACCCCGAACAACTTATACGTCAGATTCTTGAATTGTTGGTAGATAACACATCTTCAGCAAGTTTCATTGTTCTGGACGATATGTCTCGTTCTTATGGAGTCTCCTCTTTGATGAATTATGATGAACTAAGAAATATCGAAGCATTACAAAGAACTCTGGACCTACTTGAAGATGAGAATATGCTCAAAAATGTGTTCTCACGCTATGACGGAGATGAGGTGACAGTCTTGATAGGAGCAGAATTAGGAATAAAGGATCTTGATGAGTTTGCATTGGCATTCACAAAGTTTGACTTCTGGGATAATCGTTCGGGACATATGGGAGTGATCGGTTCAAGAAGGATGGATTATAGAAAAGTGGTCCCAGTTCTGAATACGGTAAGGGATTCGGTTCGTGATTCATTAAAAGGATGGAATTAAGATTAGGCTTACTACAAGTATGAACAAGAAAAGTTCTGTCAATAATTATACAAAAGGAAAGGACACTCCAACAAAGAATGATCCAAGCTCGTTAAATGCAAGGATCGTTCAGCTGGAAGAAGAGATCAGGCAGTTAGCACTTACTATAGATAAGGTTGAGGATGAGAAACAGCAGATCGAAAATCAGATGAAAAAAGCCTTAGCAGACTATCAGAACCTTGAAAGAGCTATGGATAAGCGAATGGATATGAAGTCCATCCAGTTACGTAAGCATATCGCACAAGACCTACTCATCTTGATGGATGATGTGCAATACGGTTTGAATGCAGTTACAGAATTGACGATAGGTGATGATGTACAGGCATGGATACAAGGATTAGTCGACACTATGAGTAAGATGAAAACAGTATTGGAGAGTTTGGATATACAGGTTATGCAGGTGAATGTTGGTGATCAGTTTGACTCTGGCATACATGAAGCGATAGCAGTCGTAGATCAGGGTAAAGAGAATACTGTGGTTGAAATTGTTCAACCAGGTTATGTCATGGGAGAAATGGTCATCAGACCTGCGCGGGTTGTTGTAAGTAAGAAACTCGCAAAATAAAAATAAATTCATTTTTTAATCATATATGTCAAAGATAATAGGAATAGATCTTGGAACAACTAACTCTGTTGTTGCACATCTTTCAGGAGGAAAACCTGAAGTGATCAGTAATGTTGAAGGAGGTCGTTTAACACCTTCAGTAGTAGCTGTAGATGATAAAGAGCAAGTCCTTGTCGGAATGCCTGCAAAGAACCAAGCTGTCACAAATCCGGAAGGTACTGTATATTCGGTAAAACGACTGATCGGAAGGAAATGGGATGATCCAGAGGTACAGAAAGATCAAAAATTACTACCTTTTGAAATGCGTGAAGCAAAGAATGGTGGAATAGAGGTGAAAATGGGTGAGAATTGGTATACACCTCAGGAGATCTCTGCAAAGGTTCTTGCAAAATTGAAAAAGGATGCCGAAGAATTCTTAGGAGATACGGTAACTGAAGCTGTGATCACAGTTCCAGCATATTTTGATGACGCACAACGTAAGGCAACAAAAGATGCAGGTAAGATAGCAGGGCTTACAGTTAAGCGTGTAATCAATGAGCCTACTGCAGCAGCACTTGCTTATGGTATGGACAAACAGAAGGACGAGGTCATAGCCGTCTACGATCTAGGAGGAGGAACGTTCGATATCTCACTACTTGAGATCGGGGATGGCGTTTTCGAAGTACTCTCAACAAATGGTGATACGCACCTGGGAGGGGATAATTTCGATCAGGTTTTGATCGATCACCTAGCAGATGGTTTCAAGGCTGATCATGGTATCGACTTGAGGGATGATAAAACAGCACTGCAGAGATTAAAGGAAGCTGCTGAAAGAGCAAAGATAGAGTTATCTTCTGCTGAGAACACAGAGATCAATATCCCTTACATCACCGCAGATGCAAAAGGACCAAAACATTTGAAATTAACTCTCACAAGAGCAGAGTTAGAGAAATTAGTATCAGATCTTATCGATGCTACTGTCGAACCATGTAAAAAAGCATTGGCAGATGCCAAAGTGAAGAAGGAAGATATTGACCAAGTACTACTTGTCGGTGGTATGACGCGAATGCCAGCAGTACAGAAGAAAGTAAAAGAGTTTTTTGGAAAAGAACCAAATAAGACTGTTAATCCAGATGAAGTTGTAGCTGTTGGTGCAGCAATTCAAGGTGGTGTGATCGCTGGGGATGTTAGAGATATTACCCTTCTAGATGTTACACCTCTTTCGCTAGGTCTTGAGACATTAGGTAATGTCATGACAAAGATAATCGAAAGAAACACAACAATTCCAGTAGAAAAGAAGCAGATCTTCTCAACGGCCGCAGATAATCAACCTGCAGTAGAGATACATGTACTACAAGGTGAAAGAGAAATGGCCGCTGACAATAAAACATTAGGAAGATTTGTACTTGACGGTATCCCACCTGCACCACGAGGTGTGCCACAAGTAGAAGTGACTTTTGCGATAGATGCAAACGGGATCTTAAATGTTGCCGCTGTAGATAAAGCAACTGGAAAAGAGCAGAAGATCACAATAACAGCCTCAACAGGTTTGACGGATGATGAGATCGAGAAGATGGTGGATGAGGCTGCAAAAAATGCAAAAGCAGATAAAGAGAAAAGAGAGATGGCAGAAGCCAGGAATGAAGCAGATTCATTGATCTTCAACACCGAAAAACTTCTAAAAGATCTAGGCGAAAAAGTGGATAAAGAGATGAAGGAGGATACGGAGAAGAAGATTGCTGAAGTCAAAAAACTTCTAGAGAATGAAACGGTTGAATTAGAAGATCTGAAGAAACAAACAGACGAGCTAACCGAGGTTGTCCAGAAATTGAGTGAGAAACTATACGCCGAGGCAGCTAAAGAAGAGGAGGCTAAAAAGGCTGAAGAGAAGGGTAAGGAAAAAGATGGAGATAAAGATAAGGTAAAGGATGAGAGCGGGAAGAAGGATGGTAAGAAAAATGATAAAGATGATAAAGGTGATGAGGCAGAAGCTCAGGAGGCTGAAGTTGTTGAATAATTGGAATTGTAACTGGTAGTTAGAGTGGGTTAGTTATATATAACTAACCGTAGATACAAGCAAGAGTCGAAAACGTCTTAATTGGTATAAACTCGTTTAGATCGTATATGTTCAAGATGGTCGGATATCCGACCATCTTTTATTTACCCCTCTGAATAGAACCAAACCAATTATGTTTATTGTAGGGTAGTTATTTTTGATCATAGTAGCTGCAAGCTCGACCGTAGAGCCTGTTGTCATTACATCATCCACTAGAATAACTTGATTTACTTTACTGATATCAAGAACCCCAGATAATTCGAAAACATCTTGAGAGTTTTTTGCTCTAAGCTCCTTACTTAGTCCGGATTGCTTAATATTGTCGAAACGCTTTGTGAGTAGATCTCTTCGGATATTGATTTGAAGAATCTTTGATATCTCTTTGGCGATCTCATATGTGTGGTCGAATCCTCTCTGATTCTTTCTATATCGATGTGTAGGAATCGGACAGATGATCGTTTTCAGAATGTGATCTGATGGGGTTTGATCCGTCCCCTGTACCGCATCCGCCCCCCGTATCGCATCCGCCCCCTGTACCGCACCCGCCCCCTGTACCGCATCCGCACCCCGTACCGCATCCGATCCCCGTACCGCATCCGATCCCCGTACCACATCCGATCCCCGTACCGCATCCGCCCCCTGTACCGCACCCGACCCCTGTACCGCACCCGACCCCTGTACGGTAACCGACCGAGCTACAATACCTCTCTGTACCTCACCCAACCGCTTTTCCAAATACGGTCGTAGATCATCCAATGCACACCGGTTAAGATGAAATTTATATTCCCTTAAGAATTCTCTGGTAATATCTTTATATTGCCATAAAATGAATACTGCTGATAATGATCGACTGCATGATCGATGGGTAGAAAAATTACTGTTCAATCGACGACAGCTATAACATTCGGGTAAAGATCTGACGAAGTTGTGTTCGTAGCAACTCTTACAAACAGAACTTCCGATCCGTTGACAGTTCACACAGGTTCTTGGGAAGATGATGTTCCATATGGACATGTACTATAATAATCGGATATCGTTAAGTATAATTAAAAAGAAGCTGAAATAATTCAGACCAAACGGTAACTCTAAGGGATCATATTCCTGTCCGTGTAGTTTGGGTCTTGCCAGGAGAACAAATCACGATCTTGTTGTGGTTGGGTAGAGGCTTAAGGAGATTTGAAGAGATCCAGTCAGAACTTAAAGGGATTTTTAGGTTTTGCGAGATTCCTTGGGGAGTCGGCGGTGATCCGGTGGAGATGCAACGGTGATTCGGCGATGATCCAGTAGAGATTCATGGTGATTTGGTATTGTTTAGTGGCGATTTAGTGGCGAATCCGTGACAACTCAGAAGCAACTCAAGGCGGGTTCGGGCGTTTATCGAAGGTTTTGATGCGGTTCGACGAGGTTTCAGCGGGGTTTTCTGGCTGTCACACAGCTGTGATCAAAGGTAGAGATCCACGAAAGCAAAGTCCTACATACCGAGATCTTTGCATTGAAGAGCTTTACTTGTGATGATATATAGTTGCAAGATGTGATATAGATCTCAGAATAAAAGTAATGAGCATATTAAAGAGAATATTCAAACTCAAAGATACCGTAGCAGTCATTGCAGGCATACTTTTTGTCACAAAACTGCTAGGATTTGTGAAGTTTAGGTTGATCGCCGGCTATTTTGGAGCCTCAAAGGAACTCGATATTTTTTGGGCAGCTTTTCTTATACCGGATACGCTTTTCAACATACTAATCGCAGGAAGTGTTAATGCTGCAATAATACCTGTATTTTCCGATGTGCTTTACAAAGATGGTGAAAAACGATTAGTGAAATTAATGAGTGCAACTATCTTTGCTATGTCGATCATCTTTGTACTACTGAGTGTATTGATATTCATTTTTGCGCGGGATGTAAGTGGTTTTCTTGTAGATTCAGGATATATTCATTCGACACTATCCCTAACATCAACCTTGAATTCGACAGATATCGATCTTCTTACCCAGCTGATGAGGATCATGCTACTCTCTCCGATCCTACTTGGGATAAGCTCTGTTGTTACGGCATTCTTACAGGTGCATAAGAGATTCTTCATAACTACCCTTGCACCATTACTATATAACCTCGGAATGATTGGGGGTACTTGGGTCATGGTTGGGGGAATGAATGCAAAAGTTCCTGGCTTAGCTTGGTCGGTGGTGATAGGCTCGGCTTTACATCTAATTGTTCAACTGCCGATCACCTACCAGTTCATCAGGATCCATTTACGAATTCGGGATATAGGTAATATCAATGGTCAGGCAAAATTTTACACAAAAGAGATACTACATATTTTCAGGTTGGCGATACCGAGGATCATCGCGTATGTTGGTGAACAGATCAATGTGATCATCAACACAATAATTAGTTTCAGTCTAACGGAAGGAGCACTCAGTGCATATAGATTTGCGATATCGCTTCATCTATTCCCTGTGCATATATTCGCTGGTGCTTTCGCACAAGTCTCGCTTCCTCAGTTTGCTGAGGATTATGCAAAGAACGATATGCAGGCATTCAAAAATTCCTTTAATAAAGCTCTTACAAAAATGATGTTTGTAGTTCTGCCATCAGTTGCAATTCTAGTTATACTTAGATTGCCGATCGTGCGTTTAGCTTACGGTACTGGAAAGTTCGATTGGTGGGATACTGTGGTGACATCTTGGGCTCTTGCTCTGTTAGGTCTGGCAATTATCGGACAATCTGTTGTAGCTCTGACACTGAGAGCATTATATGCAGTTCATGAAACTAGATTGCCACTTGTAGCTACTATCATAACTGTGATAGTGAATATCGCAGGTAGTTACTATTTTACGAACTTCTTTAGCCATTACCAAGATTGGCGACCAATTATTTCACAGGTAACATCCCAGCTTGCAGAAGGGATATCGGCCGGCGGGATAGATCCTTTTCTACAGAGTGCAGGGAGTTTATGGGGTGATCTCGGAAAATGGTTCACAACGAGGAATGTTTATGATGCATCTGTTGGAGGTCTATCACTTAGTCTTAGTGTAGCTTTCTTTATCGAGATGGTTCTGAACCTATACTTTCTAAGCCGCAAGGTTAAGATCGTATGTTGGGATACTTTGATCGCACCTATTACAAAGATGACATTAAATACCCTCGTCATGAGCGGATTTATGTATTTCGTATTCCGCTTGACCGACTTCTCGCTTGACACTACACGTACTATTTATGTTGCCATGGTTCTCTTTGTCACAAGTTTTGTCGGTGGGGTTGTTTATGTCCTGATGAGTTTCACCACAAATGTCAAAGAGGTCGAATTGATAGCAGATAAAGGTAGTAAGCTTCTTCAACGCATCCCTTATTTCAGTAAGAAGCGGTAAAAGTTTCTTTCCTTGTCGATTTTGTTGTAAAATTGAGTATGAGAACAGCAAGATATTTGGCTATCTTTGTATCACTGATATTTTTCCTATCTGGTAGTGTTGTTCATGCAAAAACATCTGGCGATGTCGTCCTAAAACTTGGTAATGTTACCAATAAGCGTGTCGAGGTTTCCGTTTCTTGGCTTCTAGTGCAAGATGCCCCGGGATATGACCTGACTGTCAGATATTCAGGTCCGATCGAATTTAGAGAATTTCGCCCAATAGATGAGAGTTGTCCTGCTGAAGTCGTGTCATCATTTTCCGATCAGGTTGGTTTGTTTTGCTTGATGAATCCCGGTCAGAATCTAAAAAGGATCTCTACTCTAGGAGACCTCGTATTTGATGTTACCGGTGATGGTAATGTGACCATCAATGTAGTTGGAGCTGATTTTGGAGATCAGGAGATACTGATCGAGCCGATCAGCTTTCAAGTGACCAATGGTGGTGTTGATACCACCGGATATCTTTTCAAAAACATTACCCTTGCTGATACTATCTGGTGGCTTGCTGGCATATGTTTGATGTCGCTCTTTCTCTTTACGTATCTTTATCTAACAACGAAAAAGTCTAACTCCAGAGCAGGACAACTTGTTATGCTGGGTCTTATTGGGGTAGCGGTCGTGACGGGTACAGCGGCTGTGATGTATTCGTATGGGGATAATTTTGATATAAGAGAAAAAGCTGCACCAGCAAGCTGTGTACCTGATTGTACAAAGAAACAGTGTGGAACAGACGGATGTGGAGGCTCTTGTGGTACTTGTCAAACCGATAGTACCTGTTCTGATGATGGGATCTGTGTTGTGAATGAGCCGGGAGGTACGCCAGACCCTATGTTTGCATGTGAAGTGGATTCGGATTGTCGTATAGCTTCCTCAAGCTGTTGTACTTGTAATGAAGGGGGCGATGAGATCGCGATAAATAGCGAATATTATCAGAAGTATCGTGATGATGTCCTGAAGTGTAATTCTAGGATCCTTTGCCCTCAGGTTTATAAATGTACAGATGCGGAGGCTGTGTGTACGAATAATGTATGTGTAATTGCTGGTTCTATACCACCAACTGATCCTCCTGAACCGTCCCCAGTCTTGATAGGAGATATCAATTCTGATGGGTTTGTGAATTTAGCAGACTACGCGATATTCCTAGCAGATTATATTGAATGGAAATACGATCTGAAATTGAACATGCGTTCGGACCTGAATTCCGATAAGAGAATATCTATTGCTGATTATGTCATCTTTGTTGAAAAATATCTTGATCAGAGAAATAAACAAAACACCTGACCAGATCCAAAGTAATCCTCAAAAGGTACAACCTCTTAATAATGATGGGGGAATTACCAATCACTCGGATCGTGATTATCAGAGTGAAGCTGTCTTAGGTATTGAACCAGATGTCATACCTATAGGTGATCAGATCTCTACCATGCAGAATTCTCAAGCCGTACAACCATCTGATTATCCATCTGTGATGCACAAAAGAAGCTGCTTGTCATATCTATTCACAGGGTGTGTATCATTTGGATTGATCATAATTCTCTTGCTTGTCTTGATGATATTTATACTAGTCTCACAATATCGTTCTTATGCAGAGGAGATCACATCCGGGAGCGATCAAAGCTATCTGATCACTGAGGATAGTATTTCTGAAGATGAACGTGCAGATCTACAGACAAAATTACAGAATTTCCAAGAAGAGGCAGAAACAACTACATTTATTGTATTTACACCAAGAGAACTGGGAGTGTTGATATATGATGTCATAGCACAACAGATAGATGAACCAACATCTTTAGATGCTGTAAGTATCAAACCGTCAGAAAATCTTTGGGAGATGTCATTTAAGCTATCTTATGAGAACAAGTCTATCCCTTGGTTCTCTGTGCAGTTGTTTAAAGAAGATCAGGAGAGTGCTGAGCTATATATACCTACTATAATTGTAGCGGGGGTCGATCTGAAAAGTATCGGCTTGGGATTTATCGTGGATAGGGTCAATGATGGATACCGTGAGGCCTTACTGGTGACAGATGAAGGAAGCGTGACGTCACGCCTATATGAGAATATCGAATTGACTGAAGATTCCGTTATTATAAAAGCAAAAAAGATCGAACCACCCGGTAATTGATCTCTTTACATTTCTCTCTTGACACCTTGTTCTATTTTGCTAAAATCTTTAGCAGCTCGTGAGGTGGATTGCTAAACTCGCGAAACAGGAAATTCATAAGTTATATAATTTAATAATTTCTTTACAAGTTATGGCAGAAAAGAAAGTAAAGATCACCCCGTTAGGGAAAAGGGTCGTAGTCCGACCTGAAGAAGTAGAGGAGACCACAAAGGGTGGATTGATAATTCCTCCATCAGCTCAAGATGATCAGAAGTCTGAAGTAGGAACAGTTGTTGTTCTTGGGACAGGTGAAAAGGACTTCAAATTTACTGTAAAAGTAGGCGACAAGGTCTTTTTCAAAAAGTATTCTCCTGACGAGATCGAGATCGATGGAGAGAAATACTTTGTATTAGCTGAGGAAGATATCCTCGCAATTGTAGGCTAAATAAATTATCCAATCTACTAGAAAAATGGCAAAACAGATCGTATTTAACGAGGAAGCTAGAAAGAAGCTGATGAAGGGTGTAGATACCCTTGCTGATGCTGTAAAGGTCACCCTCGGTCCGAAAGGACGAAATGTGGCTTTAGGTAAAAAGTATGGAGCACAAACTGTAACTAAGGATGGTGTCACAGTGGCAAAAGAGATCGAACTCTCAGATCCCTATGCAAATATTGGTGTAGAGATGATAAAGGAGGCTGCTTCAAAGACTGCAGATAATGCAGGAGATGGTACAACTACAGCAACAGTGATCGCTCAGGCGATCGCTCGTGAAGGTTTACGCGTGGTTGCAGCAGGTTCTAATCCGATCGCTCTTAAAAGAGGTATCGATAAAGGTGTCGAAGAAGTTGTAAAGCACTTACTTGGAAATGCAAAGAAGATCTCTACAAAAGAGGAGATCGCCCAGGCTGCAACTATTTCAGCAAATAATGATGCTCATTTGGGTGAATTGATCGCTTCTGTATTTGACAAAGTGGGTAAGGATGGTGTGATCACAGTAGAGGAGGCTAAAGGATTTGTTGATGAGGTCGAGTATACCGAGGGTATGCAATTCGACAGAGGATATGTTAGTCCGTACTTCGTCACTGATGCTGAGTCCCTTGAAGCAGTGATGGATAATCCTTACATTCTGATAACTGACAAGAAGCTCTCTACACTCCAAGATATTCAAGCGATCGCAGAGAAAGTCCTCCAGGCAGCAGATAGACCTCTTCTCATAATTGCTGAGGATATTGAGAATCAAGCTATGGCAACATTAGTTGTCAATAAACTTCGAGGAACGTTGAATGTGGTGGCTGTAAAAGCTCCCGGGTTTGGAGATAGACGAAAAGAGATGCTTAAGGATATTGCAGTTCTTACCGGTGGTACTTATATCTCTGAAGAGATCGGAAGAACACTCGAGTCTATAGATCTTTCAGATTTAGGAAGTGCTAAGAAGGTTATCGTGGACAAGGATAATACTATAATTGTAGATGGTGCAGGCCGAAAGGAAGATATCTCTGCAAGAGTAAAAGAAGTTAAAGCTCAGATAGAGGCTACAACTTCAGATTACGATAAGGAGAAGTTACAAGAGAGATTAGCAAAGATCTCTGGAGGAGTTGCAGTGATCAAGGTTGGTGCGGCTTCTGAGGTTGAGATGAAAGAGAAGAAAGATAGGGTGGAGGATGCTATGCATGCTTCAAGAGCAGCTTTAGAAGAGGGTGTCGTTGTTGGTGGTGGACTTGCTCTTCACAATGCAGTAGAAGCATTGGATGGTATGGAGTTGGCTGATCCTGATGAGAAGGTTGGTATTGAGATCTTGCGAAAGGTTTTGAGTGAGCCATTGAAGTTGATCGCTGAGAACGCTGGTCAAGATGGTGCTGTTGTCGCAGATAAAAGTCACGGTACAAAAGGTTTCAATGCTAAGACTGGTGAGTATAGTGATCTTATGAAGGATGGGGTGACCGATCCTGTTAAGGTTACTAGATTAGCACTTGTATATGGTGCATCTGTAGCAACTATGTTGATCACAACGGAGGCTGTTGTTGCTGATGAACCAGAGCAGGAGAAGCCTGCGCCTGAGATGCCGGGTGGGATGGATGGGATGATGTGATCCCGCTAACTTATAGTGCGACGTGGGTGGCATTAGTACGGAGGTCGAAAGACCTCCGTTTTCATCTGTTTCGAGTGGTGGTATACCAACTCTCTGTTGACTTTGAGGTGTGGATTTGTCTGAGTGGGTGGTTGTTTACTAGGGGAGAGTATGAAGATCTATCGAACAGATCAAGGCATTTTGAATGGCGGAGTGAGGATATGTTTTTGAAGGAGTTGGAGTGATCATAAAATTGAATTCTATACCCTATTCTGATAAGATTATCTGACTATAAGGCACTAAATTAACACCTGAAAAAATGACTCAAGGAAATGTTGATAGTAGTACTCAAGGAGCTTCGCCATTGGAAGCACTTAGGCGATTCCGGGAGGAGGATCAACAGAATCGACAGCACAGTTCAACCAGTGTGGAACCCTCTGTTGAAAGACCTCGCACGATGGCAGATCAGGTGGTTGATGGACAGATAAGGCATTCACCGATAGATTCACAAGTGAGGAACTTGCAAGAGATAAGCTCCGAAGTAGAGGATAAGATCGGTGATCAAGAGGTTGCAATAAATAGCCAAAATGGGGATGACAAGATCCTGAGATTCTTAGGAAATATTCAGAAAACACTCTTTCTCTTTACATTGACTATAATTCCAACATTTATACTTCCGATACCTTGGGGGTGGTCAGAGTATTCAAAAGGTATCTTCCTAGTACTTATCACGATACTTTTAGTCACACTAGAGGTGATGAAAATGTTTTTGAGTGGGCGATTTGCTGTGATGAAAGGGTTCTTGGATATTGCTGTGTTGACGATCTTCGGTTCATACTTGTTATCTACACTATTCTCCAAGGATCTGGGATCCAGTATGTACGGATATGATATGCGCTTGGGTACGGGTTTTGTTGCTATTACGGCGATGATCGCATTCTTTTTCGTTGGTAGGTCGATTGTAAGGAATCGGTCTGATTTTTTTACTATCCTCTTGATCTCAAATATTGGGATCACACTCTCAGCATTTTTTAGCACATTATCTTTTTTGGGAGTGAACCTATTTGGCTTTATAGGGTCTATGGATGATCTCTTTGTACCGGGATTTCCACTAGTGGCTGCAGCTGTCATAGGTCTGGTCCTCTGGGGGAGTGGCGTGCTTATAAGTATGATTGAAATAATGAATACGGGCGAGCGATCAAGCTCTCTGTCGATCTTGTCGTTCATCCTTGCATTGGTGGATCTTCTGGCAATTATTTTATTCTCATTAGGACAGGGTGTGTCTGTATTGATACTTTTAGCTGTCGTCTTAGGCTTGATGATCTTCTTGCTGTTTACAAATAGAAAATTATTCACAGGTAGTCAGGTTACACTGATCACTTTGATAGTAGCTTTCTTTATTGTAGGAGTAGTGGTCACTCAGATCCCATCTGTAAACGAGAAATTAGTAGAGTCTACAGATGCGATCTCACAGGTGGCTTTGCCCAGTCAGATAACCTGGCAGATCGTCACAAACACACTCTCTGAGAATATCGGAATTGGGTTGATGGGTTTCGGTGTGGATACCTTTTCCATCTATTACAACATCTATAAGCCTGCTGCAATAGGAAATGTAGACCTCACAAACACAAACTTCACATTTGGAAATAGCGAGATACTAACGTTGATGGGTAATAGGGGAGTACTTGGAGCACTTCTCTGGTTGGCTGTCGGAGTATTGATCATCTACCAGATATTCAATGATCATACAAAGAAGGGTAGAACAGATAGCAACAGAATAACCTTACTCTCATTTGATTTCGTATTATTGTTCCTTTTCATCTCTTCATTCCTGGTGTATTTCGGCTTTATGCTATATTTCCTTCTCTTTATGTTGTTATCTTTCAGGGTGATCGTAGGGTCGGTTCTCGAACCTAGAGATGCAGAAACATTTGTTATGCAGTTGGATCTATTGGTTGAGAAGGTGGGACAAAATAAAAGTAACTTGATACCCAAAGGATTAGCTTTTATAACAGCATTAATTGGGGTGTTCTTGTTGAACCTCAACTTCAATTCTCTTCGAGCAAATCTTTATGCATTAAAGGCAGAGGATCGAATAATAGAAGTACAACAAGATATTTTAGAAGCAGATGGAGACAGACAAGTAGATGAGCCTAGCAACTATACGATCGATCAGCGAGAAACTGCTTTAACAGAAATAATAGATCTGTATGCTCAAGCAACCAATTTACAACCAGACAATTCACAATTTCACAGAAGGAGATCTTTGATACTCCTTGATTACATGAATCTCCTCGTAGAAAAGGCAAATACCATCTCGACCGAATATGTCAAAGAGAATGGCGAGGGTTCTGACCCTCAGGAAAGTGAAGATTTTCAGCAAGTTCAGGCTCAATTGACCCAGGTCATCGAAATAGCCGTTGAGGAAACAAGACAGGCTACTGAGTTGGGTCCATTACTGTTCTCAAATTGGGATGCAAGGGGATATCTTTACTCTCAACTAGTGAATTTGAACCTAACTAGCTATGTAGCATCCGGTATTGCTGCTACAGATAGGGCGGTGAGATTGAATCCTACAAACTACCTCTCATACTTCCGTGCCGCACAGCTATATGTAGCGGGTGAACAGCTAGAAGAGGCTGGTGCGACAGTAAGTAGGGCACTTCAGATCAATCCAAATCATATACCGTCACTGCTGTTGGCCACGGAATTAAGCATAGCAGGAGAAGATTTCGATACAGCAAAGGCACTTTTGGAAAGAGGGTTGCAGATCCTTGAGGCTGTGGAGGCGACAGATTCTGAGGTTTACACATTGATGGAGGATAGACTAGCTCAAGTCGAACAGGCAATCGAGAATGGCGGAGTTCTGCAAGGTGAGCTTGATCCTGATCAGTTACCAAATGAGAATGACGACCCATTACAGGGAGAGGAAGTTGACGAAGAACAATTACCTGACGAACCTGTAGATACTGGTTTGGTTGATGAAGAGGGTAATCCGGTGGACACAGGAGAAGAAGTAGTGGATCAGCAGCTTCCTCAGTAGGTCGTAAGAAGGATATATTAGCCATTGGTAAGAACCACCCGGTAAGGTGATTCTTTTCTAATACCAGATCCGTCTTGGTAGGGCAACATTTGGCCTCATTCTTGTGCGTAGATCAAACTTTTGTGCAACTTTACGGAAATCTTCGACCGGGTCATCTGGCCTGTGAGGGCTTCTTCTCTTCTGATAAGCATCTGAATCTTCTGCTGAAAAAACTATCTCCCTAAGTTCTGTAGACCTATCATAAGAAGTAGTATACAAAAGTACTTTTCCATCGGGGTCAAGTACTGGTATCAAACGAAAGGCTCTTGGCGTGCCTTGACCTAAATGATGAGCATGGTATTCCATGGCGTTTTTCATCAGTACACGACCACCTTTGGTACTGCTTAGCTCCTGTATGCTATGTCTACCTGCATGAGATCTGGAGAAGGGTACCCAATTTTCGATCAAGTTCTCGTTCAAGAGTTGGTCAGCACCAGGTAATGCTTGGAATAATGGATGTAGAGTATTCCATCTATCAAACAGTGACAGTTCCTCTAGGGTCATGGAGAGGCCAGATATTGCAGATATTGCTAGAAGGTTCCTTTGCCTTGCACCTTTTGCCAACTTCTTTTGTCTTGAGGCGACTGATAGTAGGGCACCACTATAATCGATATCATTCTGCATAATCACAACGGAGCTATATGCCGACCCTATCCTGAGTAAAACAACTAGCACAGCTCTTTCTTGATTTTCAACATTATCACCCACTAGCGATACCGGAACAGGAATAAAGCTCGTGTATACGGCATTTTCATTATTCAACATTTCTATTGGGTCTAGTCCAAGCATCCCACCAGTTTGGGAGTAAAATTCTAACAGTATTCCTCCCATTCGGTCATGGGCAACTAGATCTTGAGACCATTGCCAAAAAGTTGGATATTGAGATGCTGGATCTTCGAGCTCTACAGCATTTGGAGCTGTCAATCTGTCGACCATATTCTTGTCAGAAATGCTTAATGTAATTCAATATGTGACCTTTCTATCTAATTAATAGGGTAACTCCAGACCTCTCTCGCACCGGCAAAGTCTGAAAAATGCTGTATTGTTCTCTGGTCAAAGACTGGTTGGAAGCCATCTCCAACCTGTCTATACGTTAATGCAGGTTCGATCATAAACTCTCGAGTACTACCGTTAGACTCAAATTGAATATACAGACCCAAACTCCAGTCATCAGGATTATTCGAATGTCGAAGTCTAAGAGGAAGTATTTGTACCGAAGCCTCATCTACACTGTATCCCGCCTTCTTCATCCAATTTACTATGGCCATATATGAACCGATCCTCTCGTTATCATGTGCAAATTCTCTTGTAGTATCAGATGCGAGTCGGCTCTTCCAATAATCAGTAAGTAACTCGAGAGGAAGTAAGCCATCGTTTCCGATGAGATCTCGATCCCTAGGATCTGGGCAACCCTTTGATGCATATGCCCAACTCTACCGACATCAGAATCATGTTCATATAATTCGGTTGCTATTCCCTCCAACTCCCTATAGCGTGCATCAGGTGCTAATGTTGAGGGATATGATTCTTATATCATCTAATAAAAATATATAGGTTAGTATTCAACATTCTACCCCCCCACATATACAGTTGGTCAAGTGAAATAGACACAGATGCTCTGTTCTTGTCACAGTAATGGAAAATATGCCCTCTGGGGTTATTTAGATCTGGTGGATTTCTCTTTTGCACCCTTCTTGCCTATGCCTCTCCGTACTTTCTTCACAACCCTATAAACTCCAAATAGTACCACCGCACCGATTCCATACACCACCCACTTATTCAAACCCGGGATGATGACGGCCGATTCCAAATACGCATCATCGAACTGATTGTATGTTCGGGTCACCACACGGAGGTCGTGGAATGCATTGTCGATCGTCCATAAGTCAAAGGTAAAATCCTCTGAGAATGTTCTATCAGGATATGCTCTAGCACCATCAGCATTAAGACGTTCCTTAGCAAGTCTTTCATTTGTGACCGTATCAAAGATCCTTAACTCTCCCTCGGGTGTGAAGACATAATCGGAAAGATTCTCATATCTATAGGTTAGCTGGATAGGGTGGAGGTACGGAAAACC
>JACKFQ010000005.1 GCA_020632395.1 Candidatus Nomurabacteria bacterium
AGAATTACATCACTTGGCAAAGATATTTATGTATGAAATTGAATTAGATAATATATTCATATAGTATCAGAGTATGCTATACATGATTTTTACAGTTGTTTCTATCCTTGGGCTTACCATTCTAGCTTTTCTTGTACTTATTTCCTCAACTGTTACGAAACAAAACAAGTTCTTCTTTGTGATGTTGTCAGCTTCATTGTCGGTGTTTATCGGTGTGTTATTCATATCTAATGAACCAAAAGACCCTCTTTTCGACATTATCTCAAACAGAGCTCTCTACTTCTTTATCCCTTTCATAACAACCTCGATCTATCTTGTAATCAGTTCGATAATTGACCCAAAGTTCAAACCGAAAGCGGCGTTAGCATTGTTACCCATTCTGATATCACCATTAGCATTTAGCAATTTTGTTATCGATACGATTACATACCTAGATAAAACACCAGGGTACATGTTGGAGAGAGGTTTCCTTTATGTCCCCTTCTTAATCGTATCTCTCTCTCCAATAGTTTACTCTATCGTTTCGATGATACGTATTCGCTCAGATCTCACTGGTAGCAGAAAGCTAAAGATAACGATAGTGTTATTTGGTTTGATAATTGTCTCTTTCGGGATGACGACAACAAATGTTTTTCTACCAATTGTTTTAGGAAATAGCTCGACTGGATCTATCGCCCCAGTTTGGATATTTATCTGGGTTGTATCTTTATATTACGCAATTGCTCGTTATCGATTATTTGGGATAAGGTACATCTCAGGCAAGGTCCTTTTCTTCTTTACAAATGCAGTTTCCCTATATGCCTTTTTTAATCTCGGTTACTGGTTACATGTTAGTGTGTGGGGTGGTGAATATACTATTGAATCGATTACCTTTGGACTTTTTATTTCTCTGGTAATATTTACCATTTTCAACGGGTTTCTTAATTCTTCAGAAAGGGTAATAGATGACATTTTTGGCTTACGAGATGCAAGTACACAGAAATTCTTAGATCACTATCTCAAGATCATCTCTACTTCACTTCAGATTGACACAATTACCGATCAAACATTTCAAGCTCTACATGAACTGTTAGACGTTGAGAAGGTAGGTATTGTTATATTTCATGATAAAACCCATGAAATAACCTATACAAAATACTCAGAGAATGTTACGTCTCGATTTGGTACACATTATGGTATAAGCGAGATTCTTGACTACTGGGGAGATATGTCGTCAAAAGAAATCATCCTTCGTGATGAGCTTCTGGAGTACGCAGACAATAGAGAGGATCTAACTCAGGAGAGAAGGTTAAGGATTGGGAGGTTCGTAGCAATTATGCATGACGAGGATATTGAAGCAATATTACCTTTGAACAGAGCTATCAAGTTGAACGGGGTATTACTTCTCAAGCAAAGGGAGAGAAGTGATGCTTACTCTCTTTCAGAGTTGAATCTTCTGGAACAGATTATTTCAAACGTTTCGATCGCTTTTGGTAGGGCAGTATTATATAAGGAGGTAACGGAGTTCAATGAAACCTTGAGGTCGAAGATAGACGAAGCGACGAAGGATCTACAAAGTAAGAACTCTCAGCTCCAAGAAGTTCGCCGCCGCGAGCGCGATATGATGGACATAATGGGGCACGAACTCCGCACCCCACTCTCAATTATCAAGATCAAACAGAGCCTTTTACGAAGCAAAGCAGAGAAACACCCCGAGCAGTTCACTCGAGATGAGTTCCTACAGGTCGATGAGGCTATTCGTGATGCCCTTGAACGTGAGATACGCCTCCTTGAAACAATGCTCAGCTCAACAAAGATCGATGCTGGTAGGATGGAGTTGAACCTAGATGAGGTTGAGCTTAAGAGACTCATTGATAATAGTATACTTGGTCATACGTCGATGGCAGAAGATCATAAACTTGAACTTTCTGTAGAACCCTTCGACGAGACCCTTTCTATATTCGCAGATCCTGTACGAATTGCAGAAGTGTTAGACAATTTTGTTAATAACGCCATTAAATATACTCCGAAGGGATCTGTAAAGATCTCAGTTGAAACAGATGAGAAATTTGTAACTGTCCACGTAAAAGATACTGGGATAGGGATCTCGCCAGATGCTGTAAAGCATCTCGGGGAAAAATGGTATCGTGAAAATCAGTATATTGAACACGTTCATGAGAATGGTGATAGAGGATCTAATGGCAATAACATAGTCCGTCCAGGAGGATCTGGTCTCGGGTTGTATGTTGCTTTTGGTTTGATCAAGCAAATGGGTGGTAGTGTAAACGTTGAAAGCGAATTAGGCAAAGGTTCTACATTCTCATTTACTGTTCCAAGATTTGTCGGTCAGGAGGCAAAGATGGCAGGTGATAAAGGGAAGGATCTCTTTAAGAGAATGAAGCTTGAGGCTGAAGTTGTCGAAGGTGACTTATTTGATACAGGAACTTCAGATACTGAAAAGACATACTCTGATAATGGAAATTTGAACAAATCCTCCTCTTAGGCTATAATCCCTCGTCTAATCAATATTTATATCGCTGATGAAAAGAACCTATCAACCAAAGCAATTAAAAAGGATTCGAAAGTTTGGTTTTAGAGCCAGAATGAAGACCAAGGGTGGACGAAAAGTCCTTGCCAGTAGAAGGGATAAGGGTAGAAAAGCTCTATCCGCTACAGAAGAGTATACCTTACTCCGAAAGAAACCTAAGGCAAAAATGCGCTAGTGCTTTACACCCCAATTTTTAGTATCCTCGGTTAATGTTGGATAAAAAGAATAGGCTCACCTCACAAAGTGAGTTTAAAAGTATATATAGAAATGGAGTAAAGATTCGTGGAACTTTCGGTATGCTTATCTTTGTTTCAGATCGTTCTTTAGCCTCACCCCCCCTTTTCGGTTTTGTTGTGAGTAAAAAAGTTGGAAATGCTGTAATACGGCATCGTTTATCTCGTCAACTTAGACATATAGTGCGGGAATTTCTTTCATCTCATCCAACAGAACTTTACGGGATGAAGTTTAGTTATGTTGCACATAGTTATCCTGAGAAATTTCAAATCTTGAGAAAAGAACTGTATTCTCAATTGGATCAAAGTATTCGTTATGGCACTAAGTAATGGTGAACGAACAATCCAAGATCTGGAAGTTATGATGTATGAGCTATGGGACTCTTTCTTTTCAGATGTACCAAGAAAAAATCTTGTTTTGATCCACTTTGGCAAATATTCAGCAAGACGGCTTGGCTCGATCAAATGGGCAACTAATAGAAGCAAGATCAAGTATCTGATGAAGGATAAAGAGGAAGAACTAAAATTCCAAGACGACCCACGTGTTTCAATAATTACAATTACCCGATTCTTTGCATCTCTCTCTGTTCCTGAATTGATCCCCCGAATGACGATAGCTCATGAGATGGTTCACTATGCTCACGGTTTTCACTCCCCTCTACCTCAGCTTTATGATAATCCTCATAGAGGGAATATTGTAAATAAAGAACTTATCAAACGCGGTATGGGTAGCCAATTAGCTGAAGCAGAAGAATGGCTCAAACAGAATTGGGCAAAACATATTAGAATGAAAAAGTAATGAAATATATATTAATGTTCATAATTCGGATCTATCAGAAGACTCTCTCCTACGACCATGGGATCATGGGGAAGATCTTCCCAAATACGCGATACTGTCGATACTCCCCATCATGTTCTCAGTACGGTTATGAAGCTATTGAAAGGTTTGGAGCTATTCGTGGAAGCATAATGGCGATAAAAAGAGTTGCGAGATGTAATGCTTGGTCCACTCACCCACACTACGACCCAGTGCCGGAGAAAGTTTGAGTCATCCTATATAGACCCCTGACTGAAAGTTTGTTGGAGTGAATTAATTAATAAACTTCTCAAAGTACTAAAGTATGGAATATAAGCTTTCAGATCATAAATGAAAGAACCTTTCCATGAAAAGTTGCTTCTGTATGGGTAAACTGTTGCAATGATCCATAAAGTATTTTGTTATTAATTTTTAATTCCGCATTAACCTATACACCTCTATAAGTTAGCGGTATAATCCGGAAGTCATATGAAGACTTTGATATCAATTTACTAAGAGATACCCAAGTGTTATCGACTCTTTGGAAGACCCTGTTCTTCAATCCATTTTTAAATATATTGTTACTTCTTTACGTCATCTTAGGACAGAACCTAGGACTGGCGGTTATTGCTATGGCAGTAGTGATCCGACTACTCCTCCTTCCTTCTACAAAGAAACAGATGGAGATGACCCAAAAAATGGCTAAGTTGAAGCCCGAATTAGATAAACTTCAAAAGAAGTTCAAAAATAACAAAGAGAAACTGGCAGCTGAACAGATGAAACTATACAAGGATGTCGGATATAATCCGATAGGTTGTGTAAGTAGTTTTCTGCCCCAGATCCTTATATTGGCAGCAATATTCGGAGTGATCCGTACTATTAATGACGGGAATTTTGAGGGATTGTACGGACCAGTACATGACCTTGTTTTTGCAAACGGCAAAGAGGTCTTAAAAAATCTTAAGTTCCTATGGTGGGATCTTAATGGTTCGTATACAGCATTTGAAAATATGAGCTTGTGGGCTAATGAGAGATTACCATACTTATTCTTGGGATTAGCTGTTGGTGTTGTACAGTACATTTCTACTGTATTTATGCAAAAATTCCAAGGAACAGCACTACCTAAAAAAGAAAATAAGGGTAATAAGGATGAAGCAATGTCACCAGAGGAAATGCAACAGCAGATGACCAGATCTATGAGTACAATATTCCCCATACTTACTGCATACCTTACATTGAGCCAACCTGCAGTACTTGGTATATACTGGTTTGCTCAATCACTTATGTTCATAGTTCAATACTACTTCATAGATAAAGAGAAGTTTATAAAGACATTGAAAGATGTACTCTCATTCATTCCGAAATTAAACGAGAGTAAAACTGCCTGATTTTGATAAATTATTAATACTTAAATACTATGAGTGATGCAGAGTTGATCGCAGCAGTAGACCAGTACGTGAAAGAATTTAGCCAATTGATGAGCGTTGAGGCGGATGTTAGCTGTACCTTGTCTCAATCAGACAGTGGAGACCAAAGGGTCATAAGCATCACATACAATGGTCAAGATCTTGGTTATATGATCGGAAATCACGGAGCTCATCTGCGAGGATTGCAATTCATACTCTCGATGTTGATCAATAAGAAGTTTGCTTCTGAAGAAGAGAGATTTTATGTAAATGTAGATGTTTCGGGTTATAAGAAAAGCAAATTGGATAAGGTTGAAAGGATCGCAATGAGACTTGCAGATGACGCTAGGATACTTGGTGAGCCCGTAGATATGGAGCCAATGTCAGCAGCCGAACGACGAGTTGTTCATATGACCCTGTCAAAATTTGATGACATCTCTACAGAAAGTTATGGCGAAGGACAGGATAGATTTGTCAGAATAATTCCAAAGAGTGAAAAACAGTTGGGATTGATGGACGAATCAGAGGTTGATGATATACTGGGGACAGATGATCTGACCGAGGAGTGATAAAAACTTGGGTAGTTATGATCTTGTAAAAAGGGTTCTTGTAGCTGGTATGATATCAGCTGGAACCCTTTTTGTTATTTTAGGCCTCTCATATGGTGAATCGCGTGCAGTTGTTCTTGGGATCTTCTGTATTGCATGGGTTATCATCGCACTTAGAGCACATCTGTTCTCGGCATCAGTATTGATGTTGATCACCTCTATCCCATTCAATATCACTTATACGATCCCTTATCTGCTTGATAATGCATATGTAAACGGGATATTTGTGAATTATCTAGCACCCTCTCTTTCAATAATAGATCTATTTGCAGTACTTACAGTATTTACATTTTTACTAACAGGTAACATCAAGAAGGAACAGAAGTTGTTACTATCGGTATTGACTGGATATTTGGTATTTCACACAATACTTTTTCATGATTTGACAGTAATTATCCAATCATTTAGATGGTTAGCATATATTACATCATCAATGGCGATCTTCGCCTGGCTTCGTACCGATGTTGGAGGTCAAAAAATAAGTGTCGGACAGTCGATCAACAAGATCTATTCAATAATAAAGATACTGCTTCTCCTTTCCACAACCCAGCTTATATTAGGGATCTTTCAGTTGATAGGTGGAACTTCGATCGGTCTGGGCTTTATAGGTGAATCTATAGTAGCAGCAGGAAGAGCAGACAGTAGTAGTATCGCTCTTAAAGGTGATCTATATCTTCGTGCATACGGTACATTCCCACACCCCAACCTATATGCTGGATATGCAGTGTTTTGCATAATTCTTTCTGTTGGGTTTATCGAGACCATCTCGCAAACAAAATGGATGTCTAAGTTTCGACAGTATTTTGTAAGTATTGCTTTGATAATCACCTCTATACTTGCCGTACTTATAAGTTTTTCGCATGCAGGATATCTTGTTTTGCTAATATCCTGTTTTGTAGTAGTGATAGGCTTGTTTCTGAGAAAGAGGGTTTCTCAAAAACACAAATTTTCAAATGCATCTCTGATGCAGTTATCGACTATCTCTCCAAGTCTTAACACCTCAGATATTGATATGAAGATACCCTTTCTTGCCAAGGACAGATCTATATATGAAAGAATCCTACTTATCGAAAGTTCGATCAGATATCTTGGAGATCATTATCTTTTAGGTGTAGGTAATGGAAATTTCACAAAATATTTCTATGAATATGCTCCAGTTGGGATCTCAGGATTGACAATGCTACAGCCGGTTCACAATATTTTCATATTAATATTTGTCGAACACGGGATATTTTTTGGCGGTTTACTGACCCTACTCTTTCTAGGCTATATGCTCATTTCTGCTATAAGGACAAGGTTATCTCTCGTGTATATTTTGGTTATAGTGACTATACTGTTCATAGGGAATGTAGATCACTACTTTCTTACACTTTCACAAGGTCTGATGGTGTTTTTTATGATCTTGGGGTTGCCATATCTTTATCTGTGGTCATCAGAGGAACTTTGATGTAGAGTGGTTCAATGGTGAAAACAATTGTTATCGAGGGACAAGATCAAGTCGGTAAAGCTGATTCCACAGCAGCTATCGTTGATATGCTCTCTCGAGCCGGAAATCTTGTCCGTACTATCTCATACCCCTACTATGCATTACCTTTTGGAACTTTGGTTAGAGCTTTTCTGACTGAAAATGAAAAGTTTAGAAAGATCTCAGGCCTTGAGCATGTTTGGGATACTCCAAGACAGCTAGAGATAACAGGAGTTATTCTTGCACTTAATCGATTAGAGACACTTCCGGGGATCATTGAGACTGTAGATGATGATTCGATCTTGGTTTGCGATCGAGGTCCATACAGTATGTGTGTCACAGTAGCATATGGTTTGAACTACGGCTTGATCGAAGAAAATGATGTGTCAGGAATGCTTGATAAATTTCTAGATATTGACTCGGCTTATAGATCATACCTTGGTACTGATAACGCAATTATCCAATTGAAAAGTGAGGGTGATATCAAACAGGTCAGGTCAGGAGAAAGAACAGATACAGATATATATGAAGTAAGCACAGTACAATCTTTGACGCGACAAGTTTATGAGCAGATGTCGAAAAGGTTTGTTAATTGGGCAGAGGTTGTTACGAGATATGATGGGGTGGGTATGCGTTGGAGAGATCGGAAGGAGATACTTGAGGAAAATGGGTCTTTCCTAAGAAAGTGGGGTTTCAAAGTAGATATAGGATCAATCAATGATAATGATACTAATAATCAATATGATAAAAATATCGAGATGAATACAGATCTAAATGTTGTGAAGAAGAGATTTGTGGACATAGAAGATACCGCTCGTGCACTGTATGGGATCCATTTAGACAGAAGTGATGTTATTTTGTGGCGAGATGCACATGCTAGGAGAAATGAAGACCTGATCCATTCCAGTTCGAAGCATATCGGACAGAAGATCTCTCGTTTGGTGAAACCAGGAGATATATCATGGCCTACAGAGGTTGTTGATCATATCTCAAGGTTGATCAAAGAATACCCTGAAGTTCTTGTAATGGCGGAGAATATTCTGTGTAATGAGTTCTCAAGTGCTCTAAAGATCTCTGCACCATAAGTTATTTTTAGTTAACTATCATAAGTTAAAATGTAGAACTTATGATCATGTTGTGATACTTGTATTTGGAATGTCTTCTACACCCACAGAAAAAATGAGTACCTAGATGATCCCCAACACGGTATCTAAATATCTTAAAAGGACAATTCTTTGATAGTTTCCCAACTATTTTCATCTAGTACAACGACCCCCTGTCTTGAAAGAATGTACATATAATCATCGATATATACTGCACGATCGACAGTATATCCAGTTACGGTCTTTTCTAATGTTAGTGTATTATCCTTATAACTCATGATATGACCCCCTGTACGACCAGGTAAAAACACTACTTGGTGTTTAGGGTCATTTAAGAATGCATGGTGATTGCTTTCGATTTCACTCCAATAATCCGTCAAAGCATATTTACTGACCTCTATGGGATTACCCGGAGTTTTCACATCAAAGAGGGATACCTTTACACGACCATCCTCTTTTCCGATCCCCATGATCACATCATTCGAGAGAGGGTGTAAATATGATGAGTATCCCGGTATCTTCAACTCACCCGTCATTTTCGGATTATTCGGATCTTCTAGATCGATCACATAGAATGGATCTATTTGCCTATAGGTCACAATATAAGCCTTTTCACCTATAAATCTGGCTGAATATATGGATTCGGTTAAACCTAAACCCTCGATAGATCCTATCTGATCAAGATCCTCATCAAAGATGAAGATATCGTTTTGATTTTCTATACTACTTTGGAACCATTCACTCCATATCTCTCCTCCTACTGTTGTTGCAACTCTCAAATATCCCTCATATTCATCAAGTGAGAATTGATTTAGAAGAAACCCTGGAATATCTGCTGAGGCTACAATGTCTAGCGACTTAGTATCTATCTTTGTAATTCCTGTTGTCGAGAGACTTCTGACAGCAGAATTAATGTAGGTATCAAAAGAATTGTTCAGATTATTTCTAAACATGCTCTGTTCATCATCATTCATAAAGAGTACATATCTACCCATGACAGTCTCAAGCTCACTCAACTTGGAATATGATGAGATATCGTATTGATCTAACTGCTCTACCCTTTCAATTATCGCCTGTGTGAATAGAACTGGGTTTTTCGTTATGAAATCGCTAATGATTGCGTATTCATCGATACCGACCTGATAGGTTATGTACAGGTTTTCACCCGACATATAAACATCTGACATATATGCATTACTTAAGAAACTTAAAGTGTCTTTAACTCCTCCATCCTTAGGATCCAATTTAAGTACGGTGATAAGGGAGTCCGAATAGATCAACTGATTTGGTCGATATATATCTGTACATTCGATCATAGTGCTCATCCCCAACCCATCTTCGACATACAAGGGCATGGGACACGTTGGTTGATCTTGGATATATTGGTTCTTGATAATGTACAGTTCATCCATATACATACGAGAGGTGATTATTGGACTGTTAGAGCCTAAGGAGATATTCCATTCAGCTTTTGGAACTGCTGGATCACTTATATCATAAGCAACTATTCGATCAGAGTTGAGTATTATCAGCATTTCATCCACCAGATACATTTCTCCACCAACATCAATCTGAGATAATAGAGAAGCATCCTCCGGAGGTAATGCAGAAATGATCTTTGTGAGGCCATTATTTGCCTGAGGTTCTCGTTGGATCGAAGGCGAATCATAAACATCATCCCAATAATTAAACAAAGATAATTTTTCCTTCGAATAGTAGATGTTTGTACCATCTGTCTTAACGGTATCAGCTTCGTCTACAGAAAGGATTTGGGTATTTGTAGTAGAGTATCTTTCAGAGTAGGCTTGTTTGAAATCAGTTGAGAGTGGGGGTGTATCATCTAATGCTGGAGACTCTTCGAGTAGGTCTTGTCCGGAAACTGCGTTCGACCATTCTCGACCATAAGAATTGTTCACTAATGCTCGTGAATCACTGAGATAAGAATAAAACTCTTCTTCTGTTGAAAACTTCGCTACACCCAAGTTGGTTTTTGATACAAAAGGGGTTCTATTCTTGGGAACCTGATCTGGGTCGATATTACTATAAAGATAAAAACTAAGCCCTATTATCACAAGGACAATAAAGATAGTTGTTCCGATTATCACCCATAGATCGATATTTTTTCTCACAGCTTTATTATTTGAAAAATTAAAATAACACCTAATTAAGAGATGTTCAGATCTATTTCTCTTGTTACCTGCTTTCCTCTCCTTCCTTATCAGTGGTAATTTTGTTAATTATATAGATCGATAGGGTTATCAGGATCACCCCTACTAGACCTACATACATCCACCAAGGGATCGAGATCAAAACATCCCATAGGCGAATTATCAGCTCTACAAGAACATATACGGATGCGATTATGACGAGTAACTTATCTTTCTTGTATGAACCGTAGATAAGTTGCAGACCCCCAAGGATCAGAAGGAGTATTCCATGGTACACCCTGAATTCAGGTGGATCGAAAATGCTTTGTATCAAACATACAGATAGTGGGATGATATTTGCAATCAAGAAAAATCCTTTGGATAAGTAATTCTTATCTTGTGTTAGATATGAAAGTACCCCGAGGTATATAACTACTGGCATCGCATATAGGTGGGCATTTGCATATGCCGGTGTATCTGAGTGACCCAATATATGCCAGAAGAAATATACAAACCACACTCCGACGAGGTATCTATACCACCTCATCGTGCGATCTACTGAGAAATATATAGATATAAGCAGTATCATAAGTATAACTACCGACCAATCATGTTGAAATATCGGATCAAGTGATAGAAGGAGGTAAGAAAGTGATGTACCAACAGCCGAGCATTGAAGCTTGTTCAATACATCCTTTTTGAACCCTTTATATTTTAAGAACTCACCTACCCTCCAAAGATTCCCCAAGATAAGGATGATAAAAGTCATGAGGATCAACCCCTCTAGGTAACTTGCTCTATTCCAGAAAGAGAATGTCAAACTAGAGAATATAATAGAGACGAAGAGTACATATGTAAGCCTACTTTTTTGCGATATGAGCAGAGACAGAAGCACGAAGGAAACCAGGATCAAACTCGAAAGGAAAAATATCCCACTTTCACCGGATGAAAGTATGACTGATAACAACATGAATATAGTTGCACCAATATATCCCCAAAAACTTCCCCGTTTTGCATTCCATCTAATTATCCATTCTGAAAAATATAATGCAAAAGGTATCAATATCGTCAACCCGTATATCTCTGAGCCGTAATTTGTTCCCAACTCTTGAGATATTTTGAAGGTTATCATTACGGTAACTGCAAGATCTAAAGGTATATTAAATATCCTTGTCCACGAACCATTGTAATTAGAAGTTTTGATCCTGAAGAGAATGGATATGAGACCCAGAGAAAGGATAGCAGGTAAAGTATCCCAGTATTCGATACCTATTGGTTTATTCCATGGTAATGCGATCGAAAGGAATAGTGACATGAATATCATAGGAGCGACAAACCTCCTCAATCGAACTGATGACTGATATCTCCTTGTCATAGATATCATCCATGTTATTACAAGTAAGCAAAGCGAGATAACTAGGAATTCATAAATATCAGCATTAGCAGAGATCAACATACTTAGAACTATCAGCTTGAAAGGAAACCAAGCTCCATCATGCATCAATCCAAAGCTTCTTTTCTCGAGGATCATACCTAATAGAGTGAAAATATAAGGAAAAAATAGGGAAATAGTAAGGATCAACTTAGTATCGAGTTCGACTATCCTGTACAAGATACTAAAAACAAAGATAATATTTAGTGCGTCAGCAAAAAGATAGAAGAACCTAAACAGGTTGAAGTTCAATAAGCGTTCTCTCTTTGATCTGAAGATGCTTCTTATGATCAACCAGAAGAGAGGTGTTAGAAAAATTACAAAGCTAAAGCGGTGTAATGGTTCACTTACAAATGCACCTGATCCGTAAATGAGGGTCGAAAATGCAGAGAGGATCATCACCCAAAGGTAGAGCTTTTTTTGTACTGTAATATATGTTAATGAAAATACTGCCGTCAACAGAATTGAAAATATTGCCCAATAGTCAGTAAAAGTTAATGTAAGGGTTTGTTTGACACTAAAATTCCAGAATCCTACCCCAGTCAGAATGAACGCTGCAGATGCTAAAAGAATGAAGGTGTCAGAAACTTTCTGATACTTCCTGTTTCTGGAGAATAGAAAGGCTAGTAGGTATAAGATAACTGTTATGCCTATGATCAGAATTGTCTTGATCTGATCGGTAAACGAGTCCCAGTTAAATGCTACGAAAAGGAATATCGCGAACCCTACCAAAAATGCACCAGAATAGAGCAGTACAGAGCTGTTATCCCACTCTTTTTTTAAGAATCTCTCGATGAATGTCTGTTTTGATCTTTTAACCCTTTTCTCTTTTGTGTCAGGAACTTTATGTTCGATAGAACCTTTCGGGTGGCTATCTTTTTTTGTAAACTCATCGTCTTTCGGTATGTCATCATCTTTTGTAACGTCATTTCCAGAACCTTTTGTTTCAATTGCCTGTGTAGAAAGCCCCTTTCTTCTCCTGTTTACCAACCACTTTATAGTGTACACAAAACCTATCATGGCAAAGATATTCCAACTACAGATCAATGCTAGTGATATGGTTGAAAAGATGAAGTTCATAATTGAGTGTAACACCTTTTGTTAAAGACCTGTACCGCTAACTTATAGACCTACCTTATAAGTTAGCGGACATAATACACGCGCCAGAGATCACGGACACACCATTCTCCTCGCAATAAGCTATAGCCTCATCACTTTCGCTCCCGGGTTGCATCCAAACACTTCCGATACCGAGGTCGACCACTTGCTTCACGATATCCATAGTAACTGTTGGGGGTACTACGGTCACAACAACATCAGGTTTAGGCTCAATTTCGGATAGAGAATGCGATACGGGTAGATCTAAGATCTTATCCTCCTTAAGATTCACAGGAATAACATGAAAACCGGAATCCTTTAGATTCTTTAAAACCTTATAACCATACTTTGAGACATCATTTGAAGCGCCAACTATGGCATAAGTGAGTTTCTTAGAGATCATTAACGTCTATTACTTAAAATTATATTAATGATTATATCAGTTTGAATGTTGAGGACAGTTCTTCTGATTTTGATATAATTCAGAATGACATTGTTACAACTATTTGAAGAGGTGAGATCAATTCATGATACTCACTACCCTACGCACGATCTTTGTCCGATCATGGGTGGTGGTTGTATTGATAAACCAAGGTATATGTTTGTATTTATCAATCCAACCATCCGGAACGTTAGCACTGACAGTGATTGGACCGGCCAACGTTTACCGTTTATAGGTACGAAGCATATATGGAGGATCTTCAATAGGGCTGGGCATTTTCCTGATAATTTATTGGGTGAAATAGAGAGTAGAAGTGAGTGGGAACCTGAATTTGCTGGTAAGGTCTACTCTGTTTTGGAAGAACAAGGCTTCTATTTTACAAATGTAGTAAAGTGGGCAGGGTCAAATGCAGATCTGCCAAATTCAGAAATGATCCGAATATTTTCACCGTTACTGCTTAAGGAAATAGCTATCGTTAAACCAGCGAATATTGTGACATTTGGTGCTATTCCCTATCGAGCAATTACAGGTAGAAATATAGTACTTGGAGAGTATTATGACCGCGTTATTGGACAAGGCAGTTTAGAACGAGAGGTTTTTGAAGTTGATAACCACCAAACAAACCTTGTACCGTGCTACTTTCCAATTGGTCGGGGGAATCCGAAGCGGGCGGTTGAGGTACTGCGGTTGTTGGGGTGAGATATTGGGAAGTTGAAGTATCGTATCATTGAGATCATAGGGTCTTGAAAATGTGTAACTTGATCTTTGCGAACTTGTTTTTATCGTATCATTTCATGCTGAGTTTGTGGGTTTCAACTTGCTGTGTATATGAGTCCCGCTATTGACGACATTCCCGACGTCACAAATCGTATAAATAGCCTATCATAGAAGTGTTATATATGATATAAATAGTCAAGATAAGCTTATCTGACGTAAATATGGACATCATCCGGGTGTTTGAGAAGTTTGGTCTAAAAGAAGATCATTTAAAAGTATACAAAGCTAATTTGGAATGGGGTGAGACAACAATCTCTAACATAGCTTATAAATCTAGATTACCAAGAACAACTGTGTACCAATATCTAGATGATCTAATTAAAGTTGGTTTGATCAAGCAGATACTTAGAGATAACAAAAAGAACTATGTTGCAGCTGATCCAGAAAAGCTTGTTAGTATGCTTAATGATGAAAGTCTTGATATCCAAAAGTTAATTAAGATTACGCAAAAAACAATGTCACAATTAAAATCAATACAAAACAATAGAACCGATAAACCTAAGGTACACTATCTCGAAGGAGAGGAAGGGATCAAACAAGCCTATGAGATGACCTTAGAAGCATCGTCAGAAGTATGTATTCAATGCTATTCTTCAAACTACGAAAAGGTTGTGAAAGGAGATTTCCTAGAAGACTATTTCAAGAAATTCTTTTCTTCCGATATTCGTTCACGTGAATTGATAACCGACACAGAAAGTGATGAAGAATGGGCAAAGAAATGGGGTTCAAAGAAGAATTTACAGATGATGGTGGATATATCCACAGTCAAAAACGCGATCGAAACTGATCTGATGCTGTTTGATGATAAGGTTCTATTTGTATCATTTAATGAAAAGAACCCTTATGCACTACTGATCGAGGACCCTGACATCTTCAATGCAATGAAAAGTATGTTTGAACTCTCATGGAAGGAAGCTATCAGGTCTGACAAAAGGATCGTAAGGGGTGAAAAGGTAAGGACAGCTTACGAAGATTAGTTTTTATGAGTACCATTACCTTTTTAACAACATTTCTGATCACCGCAGATCTTTTCCAGATACGACACTTCGTAATAGGTCTAATGGATCCAACTGTAGAGAAATCTCACCTCAGAGATAAAAGAATCTTAAAATTGATCAAAGACGTTGGTGGATTTAAATTGGAAAAGATCTGGGTGATAAAGTCAAAGAGAATGTTTGGAGGGATGTCAGGATTTGTAATTAAACCTGTAATGTTTTTATCAAGTAAGCTTCTTGAGGTGCTTGACCAGAAAGAATTAGATTATGTGATCCTACATGAAGCTGCACATTTCAAATTTCATCATCCTCTACTCCTAACTGTTACACAGGGTGTTTTAATTGTGTCTGGAATATATATGGTACATAGCGGACCTCTCTATATAGCCTTCTCTGTCGCTTTTCTGCTTGGAATTATATATATCCAGATCGCACGGATCACAGAAAGGGTTGCTGAGAATTTTGCAGCATCAAATATTGCAGATCCTAGAGATATGATCAGTGCGATAGAAAAATTCGAAGCGCAATGGATGAACAGAAGAAGAAAGAGAATATTCATGAGGGTTTTTTCATGGAATATCCCATACCCTGAAAAAAAAGAGATCGCAATGAGGTATATAGAAGATTGAGGATAATTTGTAAGAAAACATAGTTCAGACTCAAGGGTCAAAGATAGAGCATTTCAGGTGTGAGGTCTTCATTATGAGATCGGTATGCGACCACTCGGATTACATCTAAAATCCCTAGACATAACCTTTGCCATAGAATAAGTAGTAGAATATCCAGAAGAAATTCTTCACAGAGAAAGTTAATCTTTAGAAGGTTCTTAGTAATTCGAAAATATCTAGAGGTCTTTATCCAACCCTTCCGACTATAAGTTAGCGGGTTGGTAACCTTCAGCCTGTAGATTAAACGCCTCAGAGTATACGCCCTTTATCTCCATCAACTCTTCATGACTCCCTGATTCGATCAGCCTTCCGTTGCTCAAGACGAAGATCTTTTGAGCTTTTCTGACCGTAGAGAATCTGTGAGAGATTATTATAACCGTCTTATCTTCGGTAAACTGGTAGATCCTGTCAAATATCTTATGTTCCGCCTGAGCATCTATCGAAGCAGTTGGCTCGTCTAGGATCAAAATACGAGTGTTTCTATAAAAATTTCTGGCTATTGCGATCTTCTGAGTTTGGCCTTTGGAAAGTTTTGTTCCGTCAGTAAATTGTTTAGAAAGGATCTGACCATATTTCTTGTCGAGTTTCTCAATAAAAGAATGTGCATCAGCTGCTTTAGATGCCCTCTTGATCTCCTCTAGGTTAAATTCTGCGTCCGGTTTTCCGATCCCAATATTTTCTTTTACGTCTAATGCCTCATAAATGTTGTAATCTTGAAAGATCGCACTGAAAGCCTTGTAATACGAAGTAATTGTATACTCGTCTATAGGAATATCATTAATTAAGATCTGACCTTTTGTAGGCTCATAAAATCTCAAGAGTAATTTGATCAGGGTTGTTTTACCTGCTCCATTTTCTCCTACAATAGCAACTTCATCGCTAGGATGTATAGTCAGATTTATATCTTTTAAGGAATATTTTTTCTCTTTCGGATATTTGAAAGAAAGGTCGCGGAATTCGATCTTCATAGGTTTGCTTAGATCGAGCTTCTTGTCGCCCTCTTTAATTTCCGATCGAATATCAAATAGATCTCTGACGTATGTGATGTATGAGGAGTTATCTACAATTTCTAGAAAGATCCCAAACATATAATCTAATTCACCAGAATAATCCATGAACCTACCTCTGTAGAAGGTGAAGTCTCCTATTGAGAACTGGCCCTGTAATAATTTTTGCAGAAGAACAAGTGGTATGATCATTAAGGTTAGTGCATTAAGGAAAATTGAAAATAATTCTCCACGAACTCTCTTCTTCAGAATTTCCATCTCTTCAGTCCAGTGTTCTCTGAAAATTGATTTGACACGTTTGTAAATATAACGGTCAGATCTAGTTATTTTATGTTCTGGCAACTCGGTTTCATCTGTAAGAGAGCCTCTCAACCACCACCCTCTTCTATTTCTCTCGATATTATTATTGTAGAAGTTCCAAATATTTCTAATAAACTTTGCAAAAATTATGTTGTTTGGAATGGACAATATCGTCACAAAAATAAATAGTAAGGGAGAAATTGTAAAGGATATGGTTCCAGTAATAATCGTGGATACCAGTTGAGATGTAAACTCTATTGAGGATTGGGTCAACACCTGGATTTTATAGAAGTTGTCCTTTGCCTTTTGTATAGAATCGGAGATCCTTGGATCTTCGAATTGTTGTACATCTAGTTTGGAGATATTTCTCACCATCTCCAATTCAAATTCTCTAAAATGTAATCGTCGAAACTTATCGTCATAATATCGCCTTATTCTCCTTGTGAGGTTTTGTAGAAAGTAAGACAGTGCCATCAGGCTGATAGTTGTGAAGATATTTCGGATGTCTTGTAGACTCCTTATCTCTGTCAATCCTTGATCCACGATCTGAATTATCTCATCAAGAAGTTTCGCTGAAAAAAATGCCTGAATTGTAGGAACAGCTGAATTGATCAAAGAGGAAAGGATAAGAATAGACGAGTCGAGGCGTGAAATTCTAAACATCTGTTTATACACCCAAATGCTGTTAGAGATGAATTTTCTAAGCTTTTTGACACTCATCCTTTTTTCCTGAGCCTTTTTTTCCATTATTACCCAAGGCAATCTTAGCTCGCAGTATAATAGCTTCTGATCAGTGTAGCGTCAATATTGACTTATATAGCGCAGTTTGTGATAATGTATTATAGAAAGTTCCTTTAATAAGAACCTTTTCTGTGAACCCCATGAATATTAACTCCCGAAAAACCTTGAATATCGAGGAATATTTTTAGATTACACCCTTCTCACCCCAAAATAGTAGTCGGTATTTTTGATGCTATCGATATTATTCGTGCTAGATAGTCGTGCTCTTTCTTTCGTTGTTTGAAATGTTTGGTTGTGTAGAGAAAAGATCCTCAGAACGAAGCTTCAGTGATAAATAACAGGTATAAGCTTCTGCTTCCTCCTTCTAACCCCAAGGTCAAAGAGATCTAGTCTTGCATCCTTAACATCCATTTCAGTTGGATTGATATCAGCCTCAGATCTAATACTATATGCATCCACACCTTGTACTATCAGTTTGTCAGAGATCTCAAGTAGCAAACTATCAAGCATAAATCTTCTGTAATCTTTCCGGTCCTGATCAGCCCACCTTCCTATAAGATGACCTGTTTGTAGATGAGTTAAGTCTGCAGAATCGATACTTTTCTTACCATTAAGATATTTTTCGTGGAGACCAAGCGAGTGAATGTAATGTAAAGGATATTTTTGTAGGAGCGATTGATCAGATGAGATCATCTGCATTGCTTCCATAAAAAGTTCTGTGTACTTTTCAAGAATTGCAGTATCACCAAGCAACCTAGAAGCCTGTAACACTATGCTTAATATACCCGTTTTCCCAAGTAAATAAACTGACTCAACAGGATTCTGTTTATGCCATTCAAAATATCGATCCGCTGCAGCGGTCATCTTCTTACAGACCAAAGCTAGCTCCCTGACACAATCATAATTATTTTCAAGATCAAGATCGTCTAAAGAATCGTGGATGGTTAGACCCCTTAACATTTTTATGATTATCATCGGTAATTTTTGAGAATAAACAGAGGAACTATCTATTACCCTCTCTTTCTCTTGCAACGTGACCTCACTATCTCCGAGTTTTGCCAAAAGATTTCCCACAGCACGAAGCCCTGAGGCTGTTATGTTGTAGGGATTTATTACTGGGTCTGTTCCCTCATCCCAGGGGACAGGTTTCAATAACTTAGCATGAAGTTTTCCTAAAAGATCTAAATAGAGTACGATCGCTGGGGCTTCATGGTTGGTTGCCCTATGTATTTGGATCAGGTCACGGTCTGTATCCGAAACTACTGCAAAAAGCTCGTGTCGTTGCTTAGGTTCACCTGATATTTGGGCTGAATTCTGATACCTATAAGTGGTAAATCTATCTCCTAGTGTTCCAGCAGACATTGCTGCTAGTGTCCATCGATCTTGTAGATGTAGGAGCATTGCACCGGGTACTAAGACGTCAGTATCAGACACATCAGGTCTGTAAGGTTTAGTATAAGGTGATTTCTCTCTTGTCATCTGATTATATATAGAATTTGCGGTAGATCCGTAGACGATCAGCATATTATGCCTCACGTTTAAGAAGCTCATATTAGAGAGATATTCTCTCAAGAAATCAATATCAATACCATGATCCCTAAGTATTTGTAAATCGTTTATTTCAACCAAGTGTTGTCTGTGACGTAGTAGATCGTTCTCTGTCTCCCTTATGCCAAAAACTGTATTAGCATCTAAACCATGCGGTCGTAATTGGGTAGAACCACTATCTAAAACAGCAAAAGCTGCAATATCAGACGCCCCACCTAGAAGCCCTAGAGTATCAGGATGCGTTGTGTGTGTTTTATGGTGAAGTTCTTGTTGTAAGGGAGGCGTGTTAGCAGTTGAAATAGCAGGATTCTCAAAAGGATTTGCCATACTTGCGCTCTCCTCTAAGATATAAAACCACACCCCTATTACGTATAACCTCTAGATCATAACCGTAATCAGACAATTTTTTTCTCAACCTACTGATCTGCTTATCTAGAGCCCACTCAGAGTAGTTGTCAACCCATTTCTCACCCCAAACTATCTTAGCAATCTCCTCTTTAGTGATAGCTTGATGCATATTTTCAACTAATGCATCGAATATTACTCTCTCAAGCGGGGTCATATCGATAAGGTGCATATCAATATCTGGTTCCGCAATATATTTACTTTTAAGTATCGACTGCTCACCGACCGATAAACACAGTTGCTCGTAGATATAAGTCCTATCCTCTTTGGGTAAGAGTTCGATCAACTTCAATTCTTTAGACACAACCCCAGAGATGTTTCTTACCTCTGGAAATTCTTTTAAGAAATCATCAACTGAACGCCCTATCCACGAGGGCTTGTTATGTAAAGATTTTACGATGTATTTGTAAATACTGTAGTGACCACTACATAAATTCTGAGCAAAAATGTGCAAGTCGTCTGAAATAGTAATTCCTTCGGTAAGTTCGAATCTCTTCCTGACATAATCTAATTCTTCTTTATCTAAGCTGGGCAAATACTGTACATCCTGGAAAATTGACTTTTGCAAATTTTTGAATGCATCGTTAAATAACAAGCTAGGGTTAATTATCGGACAAATGAGAATGATCTTTTTATTTGAAAACCAGCCGTGTAGGTAGAACCTTTCTATGACTCCAAGTAAGTCTGGGTTATCTGAGATATTTTTATCTAAACCCATGATGAAAAGAATATATGTTTTACCAGAATTTTTGATGTAATCTTCAATAATTTGAAGAGCTAGATCAGTTTCTTTCGCAGTTATCGCTATAAGTAAGGAGTTTTTTTCTGATCTTGGCATGCGCTTAAGGAAAGGTGTTATTAAAGAATTTAGATATCCGAATTGATCAGATCCATCATATCCACTTGAAAATAATAACTCGAATTCCTCCAAATCCGTCATTTGTCGTAACAATGACTGATCTTTGTTTTCAACTACTCCTTTCAAAAAGGCACCACGTCCACTTAAGGGTAATGATACAAGGAGAATATTATTGTTGAGTTTGAACCCGTTAAAGATCGGAGCATATCTTTTCATTAACTTTTCTTTTGGAAGTGGGTAGTGATAATTCTCCATTTAAACGGCAATAGGAAATATGTCTTATATTAAATCTACAACAGAAATACTTGAAAAGAAAGGTATATAAATATCTGAACACCGCTGGTATTTAATGATCATCTAGGATCGCAAATCAACAACCCTTTATTAGAAGTCAGTTTCGGTCAAGCCCAGGTTGTGCTATAGGTCTATTATCCTGTTGTAAATGCTAGATAACTTGTTCAAATAAATACTATGAGTATAGAAAATGGTAATACTGGAAGTTCCGAAGTCGAGTTGACCCCAAAACTTGTTGAAAAAGTTACGAATGCTGTGAGAAATGCTTTGATTACTTATGATGAGACTTGTGATCCATCACTAAACCAAGATGTGGAAGGTGCTGTAACTGAACATCCAGGGGATGGTGTACCATGCATTATAGTGCAAGAATTGTATCAGACTGTAGTATCGCGTGATGGTGGTTTGTGCGTGGTCGACAGGGATGGTAATTTGAAACTACTATTTGAGGGAAAAGAAAGATACATAATTTTACCAGCAGAACAAATCCTAGAATACCAGCAATTGATAAGTAAATTGAACGCCCTTAATCCAGAACTAGTACAGCATCTTACAACTATACTTGGTAACATAAGGACTCATGATCTTCCACATATATCTAGAGAATTGCGCGATTTACAGATTCATACCAGGGGTAAAGAAAGAGGCATTGTTTGTTCGTCCCACTCTGAGATTCAAAAGAGTCTTATGAAAAGCCTTCCTAGTGGTAAAGGATATGAAGATGCATCTCAATTTAGTACCTTCAAACAGAATAGGTTAAATGAAACTGGTGAGTATTTAACTGCTAATACAATGTTGTATCTCTTACAGACGAAACCTCCTCTTGCACAAGCTGTTCTATCTGCTATAGAAGATGAGATTGCAAAAGAAGAAGAGCAAGGTCGTGAAAGTTTTCGTAATGTACTACCTATAGTAGTTAACTGCTTCGAAGGTCTATTACAAGGAGAAGATCGTATCGTTGTCGCACAAAGGTATAACGAAGAAACAGGTTTATCTGGTGATTGGATTAGTTCAACTGAACAAAGAATTCATGATTTGGTAGCAAGGACTCGAAACGAATACACCCTCAGTCTGAAAGCGCTAATGGAAGAGTTATTGACTTCACTAAGTGGTGGTGAATTTTCACAAGAAAGAGCCGAAAAACTTGGCATACCTACAGGGGTTGTAGATATGATATACCGAGTTCACCAACAAGGACAGGAGGCCGCATTCGCTGATCTGTTACAAATATTAGCTTCATCAGTAAGAATGGAAGCAATAGTTGTTCCTAAGGATGCTAGTGCTGGAATACAAGAAGTAGTTAAAGCAATTCAGACGGCCTTCAGAGAACAAAGATTTCTTGATATGTTTGGAGGGGTAAATGCGTTCCTTGGGATCATTGGCTTATCAGATCAAATATACATTGGTATGGCAAGATCTTATGGACATTTGAATGAAGCCCAGCCAGGGCAAGTTGATCTACGTCAATGGATCGAGGAAGAAGGAGACTTAAGAATAGTTCGCGAAAAGATCCTCATGGAAGCAAGTAGACAGTGGTTTGAGAGTGCAACGAGGAAATTGGTTGAAGGATCAACTTTATTAAATGCAATTGGAGTTACCCCAGGTGAAGTGGCATTGTTTGCTATTCAACCGGATATACCAGGTATGGCAAATTTGTTTGGATCTACACTTAATAGACAGGGAGAGCACGAAATGTCTGAAATTGTTGCAGGAAAATTTAGTGCAGTACAAAGTCTACATGCGTTAGCAGCCGAAATACCAAGTATTCAAGCAATAATTGAGGAGAATGGATTACTCATAAATGCTTTTGATGGAGTAGTAGCCATATTCTCTGATACAAAGATGGGTAAAAGAAAGGCCACACAGTGGAGAGACGCTTTGATAACAAGTATCCTCCAACAGGATCTAAGTGTATCTATAGGACGGATCACATCAGAATTAGAAAAGCAGGAATTAGTGAAAAGAGGTGGGGATGAAGGTAAGAATCTCACTCAAAAACTCCAAATTTTACTTGGAGTTCAGATGACAACTAGAGAGGACGACGAACAGAGTGATGTTGTTGAAATACTTATTACAGATGGAGTGTACTATGTCGTTAAAGCTTCTGGTGCGATTGACAGATTAGACGAAACTTTCGAAGTTGTGATCAGTACTACAGATCAAAAAATAGCTGAATTTTATCGTTCAAACATAGTACAAAGTTATCTTTAAGGTATCGGATAAGTTCAATTTGTGTTGGCTAGATAGGTATTGTAGAGATATGTAGCTTCGATACCGATCAACCATACACAGCTATTTGTTTGCAAGTTTATTGATCCTCAACTGATTAATTTAAGTCAGTTTCGGTCAAGCCCTCGTATCACTATAGGTCTATAATTGTACACATTACTTATTTAGGTATCGTCATGAATTCACCTGATACTGCTGTTCATTCACCAGAAATGAATGAGACGACACCATATTTAGAGGATTATGTAAACGACTTAGCTCGTACCAACTCGCCTTTAGATCCAAGGGAATGGCATCCAGATCGGAGGATATATAGGCTTCCGCTAAGTTTTGACAATTTACCTAACCCTGGCCTGAGTAGTTATAGGTTTAATGATCAAGCATTACATCGGAAAATAGAAAGCGCGAAGGAGTTATGTCTTAATCTTAGAGCTATTAATTCACCCGTTAGTCAAGAAAGGATGGGTTCTTTACTAGCAAGAGCTGGTTTATCCCTTGATAGTAGATTGAATTATACATGTGAAGATTATCCATACATACCACTGTTACACGATATATTAGGTTACGAATATCCAGGTTGCAGAGATTTTTATGAAGATCCCTCGTCACATGAGTCTAAACATAATCTTCAGATTGTAATCAATGCATTGAATTCGAGTGCTTGGCAGAATGAAATGCTCAAACGAGAAACATTTAATCAGATTCGATTTTCTAAAAAAGTTGGCGGCATTGAGAACCTTGCTATACCAGGATATTCTGAAATACCTCCCTCAATAGATAAACTGATTGGGATGATTGCGAATGAACTGGATATAGAAAAAGGTTCTGGACAATCAGCATTGGTTCATGAACTATACAATGCTGCCCTTGTTATTCTCAACGAAAACGCTTCGTTAGATATATTAGGAGAATCTCAAACAGATCGAAGCCAAGTATACCCATCAAAACTTCATGAGCTTGCAGAGATAGTCCGAACTTACCTTCAACTTAGGTTAGAAGCGATAGAAACTATTGATATAGGGGCACTTAACCTTGCTATATATTTTATAGATGCGAAAAGAGAGCATGAACAAAGTATTCGTCAGATCGATCCCCATTATAAGCCCCTATCGTATGAGTTTGATCTTGATAGTGTCACAGTTGGTATGGGAGTAATCATGGAGAAATTCGCAATAAGTAGCCTAGAGATATCTGGGAGGCTTAAGGAGCTGTTTAGTTCAATGTTACAGACCAGACATGGTGATGATGATTCTTACTTCGATCTGTGTGCAGCAGTTATTCGTCTCTTGATCGATAAATATACAAGGGGAAAAAAACCTGTAACATCAGAGCAGGTTGCAGAACGTATCCAGAAAAGTTTTCTAGGAAAGGAAAGGTTCGCCTTACCAATGTTCCCTGATAGGAGAGAGGAAGATACAAGAAGGATAATGCGTTCTGATACTTATACCTCTAGTGATCTAGGTGACTAGGTCTATTTCGAGTTTGTTGGGAACTTGTCTTTTTTGCTATTTGTCTAAAATGAAGATAATGTATAGGTGAGGTAATATCTGAGCTCCTACTTGTACTGGGGCTGTGAGTAAAAGAAGGTGCGATTATCTAGTAAAATCATAGATTTATGTATTTTGGGGGTGTTACAAGAATCAAACATTGACATTCATGGGAGTAGATACAACTCAGGTAAGTATTTTGCCACCACAGACAAATAATACGATATGGACGATTTCATGTAAACCGTCCTTGTCACCTATTGTAGGCATATCAGATGCTCATAAATGTAGAATACTGATTAAAGGATAACATTTGTTTAGTTGGGGAAGAAATTTAGTATTATATGGGAATTGCGAGATCTAAGGGTATAAATCGAAATATCTTATTATGATTTAATAACAGCTTGTTAGGGTGTTAAAAGATCTTCCACTAATTAATCAAGAAAAGACCCCCCGAAAGAAAAATTGTTATTTGTGGTACAACAATATATGTTGGGATTTACTTATAGAGAGTACATGCATATTCGAAAGTACATAGGGTACTTTGCTCCACCCATTCACACTATAAGTTAGCGGGATGGCGGAGAGAGCGGGATTCGAACCCGCGGTACAGTTTCCTGTACGCACGCTTTCCAAGCGTGTCCTTTAGGCCACTCAGGCACCTCTCCACGTCGAGGGATTATATCATGTTATTGAAGTCACCTATAAACTCGCGAGGCGTTATCGTGAGCGTTAGATCACCATTCCACCCATAGTAGAGCTTAACTAATACAACACCATAAGCCTAAAGATCAAAACACCTATCAGAATCAAAATGAATAGAACGACAGTATGATCGTAATGATAGTGCAGGGGCTAAGAACAATGTAAGAAAAAGGTAAGAACAATGCAAGTACAAGGTAAGTATAAGGCAAGAACAATGTAAGAATAAGACAAGAATAAGGCAAGTACAAGGTAAGAACAATGTAAGAACAAGAACAAAGATCGCTTTTACTGTGGAACCTCGTCTGTGACCTCTGGCTCAACATCCTTTACATTCAAAAGGATCCTTCCTTGCCTTGTAGGAAAATATCTAAGATTTACAGGGAAATAATCAGGTTTGAAACTTATCTCCGTCTTTTTCGCTACAAAAGATAGACTTTCTAGGTATTTTGCTCCTTCAGTGAGATCTTTCCCTTTAAGATTGTCGAGGATGTCATTTTTGTTTACCTCTGGTTTGACTGATCCGGATACTGTCAGGACGACGGTTATTTGATCTCCCTCGATCTTAGTGACATTTACTTCTGAATTGATATCCTTAGAAAGCTGTAGATCCAATTCATTCTCCGTATTAAATAGATCTTCCTCCTGAGCAACCTGGATCAAGAGCTCTTCTGCTACTGACTCAACATCCTGTCTTTTATAAAAAAGGGCTGTACTGACGGTCTTAACAGTCACATTCAAGATGTCTGCTTCTGCACTAACCGGTAGATCCGTGAGAACCTGTCCATCTAGCTCACTCTTGACGGAATTTTGTACGAGTACCCATCCGTCTGATTCCATCCTCTTCAATTCTGCCTCTGCTTCGTTAAATGCAGATTCCTTAAGAGGATTAACGACCCTATCAAAATCAGCTTGTGAGATCACAGTATATTCCTCCTCGAAACCCCCTGTGAAAGAAGTTTCTGTTGTAGCAGCAACGTCAGATTCTCCCTGTATCTCGAGAGTTTTTCCCGAACTGATATTGTAATCTGCACCAAATTCTGCAGCTTCGGCCGTTCCTGTAGGAAAATCTGCACTAGGGCAAGTGAAGGATACATCTGAGATCAATACATATTGTAAACCATCATTAGTAGTTAAGGTTGTACCAGCGAGGATAGTCTTGGGAACATCAAATTCTCCATCAATTGGACCGCAGAGGAATCTAACCTGCCCTGTAGCCTTCTCTCCCCTGGAGGCTTGACCTGTAGCAGCGGTGCTGTCAGAACGCTCTTTTTTCAAGGTTTCCTTCTTTACAGGTACTTTTGAATTTTCAAGATCAAAGTTTGTTACTGAGGTATCTCCTGTGAAGGTTCTCTCTGCAGCAACCGGTCTACTCTCAATATAGATATTGACCTTTACTAATGGTGTGTATGTATATATCGCATAAGCAGTAGCTATAGCGATTAGAACGATCGGCACGACAAGGATCAAACCAAATTTGCGAAATCTTTTAGATCCTAGTAAAGTTTTGAACCGTGTAACGAGCTTTTGAATAGATTCCGGAAGGGTTTTGTTGGCACTTCCAGACGCTGACACGCCCTTGTTGTTCATACTAGATCTTTTGGGAAACCCTGTGATCGGGATAGACCTGTCTTCTGTGAGTCCCGACCTGTTTCGATTCATCAGATCTTTGCCTGTAAGGTCAAGTTTATCCTGTTTGTCGAAGGTGACCTTTTTATTAGCACTCTCAGTTTGTTTGATCGTATCGAACATCGAATTATCCTCGATAAGAGGCTCATTCGAGCTTTTTTCTTTATTTACCTCCTCGATTTCTTCGGCAGATATATCGTGATCCAAGGCTATAGCAAGACCTCCGTGGGTCACCATCTTACCTTTTCCGGTTGCTATCTCTTCTTTGGATTTTTGAAGGACCCTGTCGATCCTCTGTTGGAATTCAGACCTCTCGAGCTCTTTTTTCGTCATTGGATCTGTGGCTTCATCAGCTCCTACTGTTTCTAAGTTTGATCCGTCATCTTCATCTGTCTTGGCATTAAGTTGCTCCTCAGCGGTTTCTGTTACCTCTGTCTTATCGACTACGGTTGTTCCGTCATCGGTTTCTTTACGATGTGATAATGCAGAAGAAGTCCTTTTTAGGGAATCTGTAAGATCCCTTTTCCTGTTCTTCATACTTGTGTATGCCATCTCCCATAACTCAGATGGGATCTCGTCCATTGTATCTGTGTAAACAGCCCCTGCTTCTACAATATTCCTTGTCCCCGCTGGGTTATCCAATACCTGAAAGATCAAAGATCTCTCCTCTTCGTCTGCTATCTCAACAAGAACCTCTATGCCGACAGGACTAACAAGTAGATCAGAAGGTTCTGTGAATGAGATGATCAGGTTTTCCGCATCTGTAGATCTGATAGCATCTACTAGGTCTGTGAGCTCGTGTTCTGAATTTACAATTATCTTTTTTACTTTTGCCTCTTCCATCTGTTAGATATTCAAATAGTAATTATCCGGATTCTTGATCTTGTCATATGCAAAACGTGCCAATGCCGCCGGGGTTACATCATATGCATTATTCAGATCTCCTGTTTCATCAATTATCCCATACAGTCTTTCAGGTAAAAAGATGTTGATCTTTGGTACTGAAGCAAATCTCAGTCTTCTGGTCCAAGGGAATTCCAGCATAACATTTCGAATATCGGGTAGTAATGCACCTCCGCCACATAGAAATATTTGATTTGGGAACATCTCAACATCATCCAAAGAGTCTAGGGCTGATCTAAGGGCCTTCATCCAGAGTTCTGAGGTTTGATACGATATTGCTTTTACCTCTGCATGAATCTCTTTATCGAGATCATTGTTTGAATATTTTAATTTTCTGGATTCGGCGTGTCTGTAATCGAGACCCTGTTTCTTTGCGATTTCTTTTGTGAAAACCCTTCCTCCGAAAGCAAACATCTGTGAATCCAGTACATTTCCATTCTTTACCACAGCGACATCTGTCGTACCACCTCCAATATCAACAAATATCCCTGAGAAATCTTTGTTCCTTGCTCCGGCATACGCCCTTGCTACTGCGAAAGGTTGTGCAACGATACCTAATAATTCTAATCCGAGTGTTATGGCGACCTTCTTTAATGATTCGATGTAGGTTTTAGGTGCAAATGAAGCATAGAAGTATAGCTTTACATTTTTTCCCCGAAAACCGATCAATGAATCTACTGTCATTCCTCCGATCTCCATACCGGTGATAGTTATGTGAAGGATATCTACATCTTCTTCTGCTAATCCTGTGCGATTTGCCAGATCCGCTTTACCTTCTGATGTGATCTGATCGTGTATCGTCTGAATGATCCTCTCCTGCTCCTGAGATGTCACATCCTGATCGAACAGCTCCTCTCTTTCGTAATTCACAATGATAGAAACTCCCTGCACATATTCACCAGCTATCCCCATGACAGCTTTTTTAGGGAGTTCTTCTGGTTCGAAACCTGAAGTTACCTCGTTTATTGCAAGAGTGCAATTTTCCAAGACGGTATTTAGGTTGTGGATCTTGCCTTTGCTCATGGCATTCTGTTGCTGATTTACACGAGCAACTTTTTTTACAACGATCCCTAGTTCGTCGATCTTGAAAAGTAGAACCTTTAACATCTCGGTTCCAATATCTATCGCAAGCACAGATTCGTTCTCGTCGAATTGGCTAGGCGAAGATTGCTTATTTGAAAGGAAAGGCAGTTTTACCATATGGGTTAGTATAACATAGTGTTGAAACAGTGGAATACCATCTGTGAGGCACATTTACAACCCTACAAACAGAGTTATTCGCACTCAATGGTTATTTCTTTATTATAACCTTCTCAGTTGCATAATATTTATCTCTGAATCTGTTGAACAACATCTCTGTTTGTGCTTGGATCTTTGGTATGAACCCGAAGGTGAGCATATTTACTGTGATCAAAGCGATCTCACCAAAATCCAGAAGCCTTCTCCAGAACTTCCAATCTTTCGGAAGTGGTGAAAGTTTTGTTCTGACTATGTATACAGGGATGTTCAAGAACATGAGGCTGGTGAGTATAGTGCTCATGACTTTGGCTAGATTGTATGAAGCTGAGCTGTATTGGAATTCAGGACTCAGAATATTTAGTATGGGGGTGGAAAGTGTGATCGTATAGATCACAGTCAGGAAAAGAAGTTGATTATTGAAGAGTTTCAAAAACATGCTTAATTTGGTCAGGAATGTGATCTCTGGGTTTTTGTAGAATCCTGCCAACGTGATCGGAAAAACGATTATTCCCCACCCCCATCGTAACTGCTGTTTGTATAATGACTTGTGACTCTTGATGAAGTTTTCATTCTCAACGGCATCGTTATATGTAGGGATATAGACCTCCTCACCCTTGAAATTTCCTTTGAACCTGATCGCAGCATTCCAGTAGAAAGTTGTGTCATCAATACCAACCTCAGGATCCCAATATCCGACATCGTGTACAGTTCTCAAATTCACCAGATACGAAGACCAGGTATCCCTATACTTCTTATCTACAACCCACGAATGAAAGATCGCCAAAGTGAGTGAGTGTGCAAAGACACGGTTGATCGGGGGCACACGCCAGATATTATTGTTGAAAGTATGAACTGCAGTGGAAAAGAAAGTTCGTAAAGGTTCTTTGGCTGTGAAATATTTGTATGTGATCGCAGAAAGATACTTTGGATGTGGCCTTAGGTCACTATCACAGGTGATGAGCAGATACTCCTCCATCTTCTCCCCTCGTTCTTCGATGTATTTTACAAAATGTCTTGTAGCCCAGTTAATATTCGCACCTTTCACACCAGAAACTTCGCCAGGGATCCCAAACGGATGGACGATGTAGAACATCTCACGAAAATTATCCTTATACTTTGAGATGAGTGTTTTGATCGTAGGTACACTGTCATCAGTATATTTCTCTTCAAGAGCGAAAACGATCGAAATATTTTTTGAACCGATATCTTGAGCTGCAAAGAGTTCGATCGCAGGGTCAAGTACTTCTAGGTCCTCTTTCACGATTGGGCATATATAGACGTACTTCATCGGTTCTTTATTGAGCTTTTTGATCTCTCCTACCCAATCTTCTTTAAGATCCCTTTTCATTCTTCGATAGCCCACTATCAAACCGAATAGAAACCGAAAACCTCTGTACGACCAATAGATCACCAAAAATGCCACATATGTCACAACAACCTGTGGGTATCCGATCAAAGAGAAAAAAATTGGAAGAAGAAGTAAGGACCATGTAATTAGTCCGGGAACCTTTTCAAACAGTTTGGTGTACCAGAGTGGAACATGAAGAGGATAACCCTTTCTTCTATCCTTGGGTTTGATCTCATCGATAGGCACCCTTTCTGTCTTTAGAACAGGATCGTGCTCGTCCATAGAACTAGATTATCACAGGTAAGATCATAGGCTCTCTCTCTGTTTTTTTGTAGATAAATGAAGAGAGATCCTTTTCGATATTATCAAGAAGTAACTTAGTATTGTGAACTTTTTCAGCATCGCCTTTCTTTAGCCATGCTTTATGTATGTCTAAAACGATATTTTCCATCTGCTTGAAAAGATCTGTAGATGTCTTTACATAAACAAAACCTCTAGAAACAAATTTTGGGTTTCCAATAAGATGTTGATTTTTCGAACTTAAGTTGAGCATAACTGTCACCATTCCATATTCTGCCAACTGTTCTCGATCCTTCAATACAACATCTCCTATATCACCTACACCTAATCCGTCGATCAGGATAGGCTTTGATTCTACCTGTTCTGCCTTTTTCCATCTTCCATTTCGTAGCTCCCATACCTGACCATCATCAGTCAGATGCACTTTTTCGGGGTCAGCACCCCAAGAGATATAATTCTTTCGATTTTTGTATCTCATGGTCAAACTTCCGTGAATCGGTAAGACCTCTTTTGGTCGTACCATGTCATACATGATCTTCATGTCCATCTTTAGGGCATGGCCACTTTCATGGATAGACTCGGTATCATTTTGAAGAATATCGGCACCTTGTTTGATAAGCCTATCGGTCATCTTTTCGATCTGACCAACATTTGTAGGTATCTCTGAGGCTGAAAGCATCACCAGATCACCAGATCGTATCTTGAAATGCTTGTGTTCACCCAAAGAGATCCGATTCAATGCGGAATACCGCTCTCCCTGACTCCCTGTACAGATGAAAAGGACCTGATCATCGGGATATCTTGATACTTTATTATCCTGAAGGATCAATCCGTCAGGAAATGATATATATCTGTGCTCTCTTGCGATCCGTAGTGCTGTGTTCAAGCTCCTACCAGAAACGAACACTTTTTTCTTTTGCTTCTCAGCGATCTTTATGACTGAATATAGCCGAGAGAGGATCGATGAGAACATCGCTATTACAACCCTACCGTTATGTGCCTTGATAATTGTTTCGATATTTCCTGCGATCTCTGTAGCAGACTTCGCCTTACCCTCAACATCTGGATTGGTACTTTCCATCAATGCCAGGTCTACTCTCCCTCTGAGCGCCTCTAAGGCCTTGTAATCGGTCTGTAGTTCGTTCTCTGGCTCCATATCGATCTTGTAGTCTCCCGAGAAGAATACGTTGCCTCCTGGGCTCTCAATGAAGATCGAAAATGCATTTGGGATACTGTGAGTGACCCCGATAAATGTGACATCAAACACACCTAGTTTGATCTTTGTGTTGCGATGTACGTTTACATGCTTTGTTTTACCATGGATCTTAGTTTCTTTTAGCTTGTCTTTGATCAGGGCATTGGCAAATGTTCCTGCATAGATAGTTGGATTACCGAGATCCTCCATGATGTATTGGATAGCACCGGTGTGATCAAGATGACCGTGAGTGATCAGGAGACCTTTGACCCTATGTTTATTCTTCTTCAGATATGAAATATTTGGTATTAGATAGTCTATACCGTATAACTCTTGTCCAGGAAAGGAAAATCCAGCATCGATTACCAAAATATCGCCACCGTACTCAATAAAATTACAATTCCTACCCACTTCAGACGTTCCAGAAAGAGCACATACTCGCAGTACCTGATCTTTTGGGTGTGTATTTGATATTGTTCGGCTTCGCTTAGACCTTCTTGATCTTCTGGAAGGGCGTCTTTCGCCACGATTGGTTTCAGTATTATTGTTCATATCGCAAATTATACCAGAATAATGAGTTTTTTGTTGCACATATACTTAGGTGTAGGAGATGGAGTATATAGCTATAGCTGTAGAACAAAAGTTCGTTACGAGGCGTAGATCAAACCCACACCTTTGGATAGAACCATCCCACCAAGTGTAAGTGGAACCCAGAGATCCAGGTTGTTTGAGAACATTTGCACAATAGTTAATGTCATGAGGATGGTTGTGATTGAGAGGTAGGCACTATTTAGATAAGGGTGTAGATTTGTTAGTGCATCTACAACAGCAGTTCTCTCCCTCATCACATATCTAGAGAACATCAGTAGTACTGAAACGGTCGCGATGACCGCGATAAGCGTCAAAACTGCAGAGATCTTGAATTCATAAAGGATCAGTGTGATCGTTAATGAGAGGGCGAAAAGTATCGCACTCATCAGTTCTTTTTTTGATAATTTTCTCATCTTGTCAATGTTTTGATCTCAAATAATTCTTCGAGTGGTAGTTGAAAGAACTTACTGATCTTGATCGCTAATAACACCGAAGGCACATAATTCCCCTTCTCAAGAGCGATTATGGTCTGTCGGCTTACACCGACATTTGCTGCAAGACCTTGTTGTGTAATGCCGATCTTGCGTCTATGTTGTGGAACCTTGTTACATATACTTTCCATTCGCAGGGATTCTACCATACTTTTTCCCAAAGGCAACCCGTTACTTGGTAACCATCATGGGTGATCAGTCATTATTCCTAAAATAGTTATAAACGACATTGGTACAATCGTCAAATATGATATAATCAACCACAACCAATTGAAAACCGTCAGAAAGGGCTTGTCACCCTTGAGGTCCGGAAAGAAACCTAAAGAATGTTTTTAGAGTAGTAGAATCCGGCGGATGTTGACCGTAATAACAACAGCGTATATTCGAAAGAAGTACGTACTAAGCCTTATACAGTGATGTATAAGGGAAGCAAGGTGGTACACGGTGAAAGCCGTCCTTGCACAGCAATATCGGTCCTGCTGTGTGAGGACGGCTTTTAGATTATTTGATCGAATAGTAGCCATGGCCGGAAGAATTGATAGTATCCCCAAAAGTTTTGAGTCAGCTGAAGCGGAGTCAAGGATATATGAAATGTGGGAAGAAAATGATCTTTTTCGCCCTGAAACAATGGAGAAGATCCTCAAAGATAGAGGAGAAGAGGTAAAGAAGACATTTACAATAACTTTGCCACCTCCTAATGCAAATGGGAAATTACATTTAGGACACACATGCGGATATTCATTTCAGGATGCGATGGGTCGATATCATAGAATGTTAGGTGAACCAACACTTCTTTTACCAGGTAAAGATCATGCAAGTATCCAAACAGAGGCTGTTTATACAAAGATCTTAGCTAAGGAAGGTATCGATAAATGGGAATTAGGTCGCGAGAAGTTTTACGAGATGTGCTATCAGTTTTGTATGGATGCTGCAAAAGCAGCCCAAACCCAAGAAAAGCGCATCGGTTTATCAGCTGATTGGAGTCGTGATTTCTTCACATTAGATCCAAGATTAACCAAAGTGATATATGAAACTTTCTACCGAATGTATGAGGATGGCTTGGTTTATAGGGGTAAGTACATAATCAATCAGTGTCCTCACTGCAGAACAGCACTAGCCGATGTCGATACAGAGCGCAAGGAGCTTAGAGGAATATTTGCCTATATTGTTTATCCTTTCGCAGATGAGTCTGATAATGATAAAGCCGAAAAGGAACTGGGTCATCGAGGGATCATGGTTGCTACAACTCGACCTGAGACCATGTTGGCTGATACAGCCGTAGCAGTACACTCAGAGGATAAAAGATACCAAGCATTTGTAGGCAAGAAAGTGATTGTACCTTTCGTTGAGCGGGCTGTTCCGATCATTACTGATGATGAGATCGATCCTGAGCTAGGAGCAGGTGCTTTGAAAGTGACCCCAGCACATTCCCCGATAGATTTTGAGATGGGAGAGAGGCATGGGTTAGAGGTCGTAAATGTAATTGATGAAACTGGAAAAATGACAGGAGCGATACCTGAAAGATTTATAGGAATGGGTACGATCGAATGTTCCAAGGCATTGGTTAAAGAGCTTGATGAAATGGGTTTGTTGGTAAAGATCGAGAATATTAAGCATGAAGTAGCTGTTTGCGAGAGGTGTGGTACCCCAATAGAACCTATGATCTCAAATCAGTGGTTTGTAGATGTTAAACCTCTTGCCCAAATAGCAATCAAGGCTATTACAGAAGGTAAGACCCGTGTGATCCCGGAGGGGCAACAATCAGCAATATTACATTTCTTCGAAAATATCAGACCGTGGTGTATCTCTCGACAATTATGGTGGGGTCAACGTATCCCGGTTTGGTATAGCGGTGGTAAAGCAATGTATGACTGGTTGCAAGATAACCCTGGTTATACAGTCAAAGACTGGGAGGAGCAAACTGGAGAGAAAGCCAAAGGATCAGGTAATGTCATTCTGTCAGATTCTCGTCCAACCGAAGATCCTGCTTGGAATGGCGAAATCTCCGAATTATATCTGGAAGAAGAATCAGATATATTCGACACATGGTTCAGTTCAGGGCAGTGGCCATTCTCTACTCTTGGTGGACCGGAAGGTGAAGACTTCAAGAAATACTATCCTACTCAGGTTATGGAAACTGCACGAGATATACTTTTCTGGTGGGTAGCACGAATGATGATGCTGGGGCTGTATCAAACCGGTGAAACACCCTTTGATACAGTATTCCTACATGGGATGATCTTGGCTTCTGATGGGGATAAGATGTCAAAATCACGAGGAAATGGTGTTGAACCAGGGTATGTGTTTGATAAATACGGTGCAGATGCTCTGAGATTATGGTATTACAATGACGCTCTTCCAGGCTCAAACACACCTTTGCAAGAAGAGAAGATCAAGGGAAATAGGTTCTTTGTTAACAAGATCTGGAATGCTAGTAGGTTCCTGCTTACAAATATTGATGATAGTGAGCTTTTAGCAATTTCATCTGGTCTGAAGAAATACGAAGAGATCTGGGATCAGAATGGTGATGACTTACATATCAGTACAAACAAAAGTTTTTATGAGAAGATCCAAAAATATCATCATGATCATAAGTATCATCTAGGGGCAGAAGCTATCCGTGAATTTTTCTGGGGAACGTACTGTGATGTTTGGATCGAGGAAACAAAACGATCTATAGCTGACAGTGAGTTAGGTTCAGAAGAGCGGGTAGACTCGCTTACTAAAATGGTGTACCTGCTGAAACGAAATCTAATGATCATGCATCCGTTCATCCCATATATCACTGAAGCAGTTTGGCAGGAATTGGTCGGAATTGGGTTGGCTGAGGGTTGGGTGATGGTACAGCGGTTGTAGGCTGGGTGGCGGATCGACAGTTGTGCTAGGCGTTTTGATATATTAACCCTCACTCCTGTGATCATACCTCCCTTTTCCGCAACTCAAACTTCAATACGAGTTCTTCTAAGAGAGATTTCGCATCTTCTAGATCGTTGACACTTATATCTTCGTGTCCTTGAAAGATAACAAGAATATTTTTTGTTTTTTCTGATACTCTAGTTCGCTGGGATTGTTTGATGTCCAGTCTGCATAAGATGCCCGCTTGATCAGTATAGGCGTATTCTCCTTTGTTTGCGACAACCATCTCTCCTGTTCCGATCTCTAAAAAGTCCTTGTCCTTATCTAATAATTTCAGTACAGGATCTCCCATTAATTTTGAAATATCATGCGCACCTATAGATACACCTGTTTTGATAGATACGTAATTGTAGATATCTACAAATGCATTGATCCTCGGTAGTGAACCTTCCATTAAGATACGTTCGATGAGTAGCTCTACTGATCCTGGGAGATCTTTATTCGAAGAGTATTTATCATGTAAATTTTTGAACCCAACAAGTTTAGGGTCTTTCTTCCAATCCCCAGGTAGTGAATCTATGACCTCATGCACCATTTCATCAAGAATTGAACGTTGTTGTGGTTTGAGCTTCCTGCAATCTAGATCGTAATATGAACTCCATATTGTAGGGATACTTTTTAGTTCATCAGATACTGTAAAATTGATGATAGGATCTTTTTGTAGAGTATCTGGTGGATTATCGATATTCTTTAACTCATCCGTATACTCAAATTTTTCAAAGAGGATCTTTGGTTCATTGATCTTATGTCCGACGGGGACCTCTTTGAAGTTCCATGTGTCATGTAATTCGGAAACTTCACCGTTCTTTTCAAGGTCAATATTGGCATCATATTCGCCAGATAAGGAAATACTTGTTCTTAATACTTCAGAGGCAAAAGGTGTGTATGGTTTTAAGAGTATTCGAAGGGCATTGACGATTTGAATGTTATTGTAGATAGAGTTCTCTGCTGCTTTGTGATCGTTTTTTAACGTTTCCCACGGCTTACTGTCATTGAAATATTTATTGGCAAAATGTCCAAGTTCAAGAATTCGCTCTATTGACCTAACAAATTCAGCCTTTTCTATAAGCCCAGCTACCTCTTTGAAAGCGCTTGATATCTGATCTTTCACCTCGCTATCTATCTGACCGTTTGGTACAACGCCATCGAATTTCGAATATGTGAAAGTGAGTGTTCTATATATGAAATTACCAAGATTAGCTACTAATTCACAATTATTAGCTTCGATAAAATCCTTCCAACTAAAATCTCTATCTTGTTTCTCTGGAGCATATTTCACAAAGAAATATCTGATCGAGTCAGCACCGTATCTCTCGATAAGATCATCTACGGATATCCCAGTCCCATCACCTTTGGACATTTTCTTTCCCTTAAAGAAAAGCATGTTATTGCCGGGTACATCAAAAGGTAGGTTCAATGGTTTTTGCTTAGATTCTCCCGGAAGGAGAAATCTCCGGAATTCCTCATCAGAGTTATATTTTTCGTTATACGCGATAAGCTCTGCCGGCCACAATATCGTATGAAAAGGTACATTACCACCGGCTATGAAGTAGAAGTGCTTACATTTAGGGTCTTTCCAGAAATCTTCCCAAGCACTAGGTGTACCGCGCTTTTCGGCCCACTCTATCGAAGCTGATAAATACCCAATAACTGCTTCGATCCATACATAAAGCACTTTGTTATCCCATCCTTTAACTGGGACTGGGACTCCATATTTCATATCTCTTGTGACAGGTCTTGGTTCCAACCCCTGTTTTATCCAGCCGAGTGAAAACTCTCTAACCCACTTTCTCCA